>JAFNAH010000152.1 GCA_017860075.1 Acidobacteriota bacterium
TTTCAGGCCCTTTTCGCCGATCCGGAGATCAATCTTGCGATAGCCGCCGTCCCTGGCAGCGTTGCTCGAGACGTAGCCGATGTTGTATTGGCTTCGGAGCTCCTGGTTGATGCGGCGGAAAGCATCGTCGAGATCCTCCACCTTGAACGGGAAAAATGCCCGGCCCCCGGTCTGCTCGGAGAAGTCCTTCATGATCCGGTCCCCGTTCTTTGTGTCGCCTACGCCGAAGAACCCTCCCCGGTTGACGCTTATCGAGTAGATGATCGCCTCGGCCTTCAGGGCCATCTCGAGCGCCTGGTCGAAGGTGCGTGAACTGGACTGGTCCTCGCCGTCGGACAGAATGACGATAGCCTTGCGCCCAAATTCCCTGATGAGTTTCTCGTCGCAGGAGAGATAGATCGCGTCGTACAGCGACGTGCCTCCCGCGGCTCTCAGGGTCTTGATCTGCTTCGCCATCTTGTTGGGATCGCTGGTAAAATCCTGCACCAGCGTGACTCCGGAGTCGAACTCGATGAGCGCGGCACGGTCCTTCTCCCGCATGACGCTGTGAAAAAAGCTGATGGCGGCTTCCTGCTCGAATTTCAGTTTCGGCGCTACGCTCTGGCTCGTGTCGATGAGGAAGGCGATCGTGAGCGGGAGATTCGTTTCCCGCGCGAAGTTCTTGATCTCCTGCTTCTTCTCATCCTCGTAAACCGCGAAGTCGTCGCGAGTCAGGTTGGTTATGAAGGCACCTGTGTCCTTGTCCCAGACCGAGCAGAAGACGTTGATCAGGTCAACGTTCACGCGGTAGGTTTCGTCCGAATATCCCGGCGGAACCGGTTTCTGACCCGCTTTCGGCGCCTGCCTGGCCTGTTCCTGGCTGGACAGAGCCAGCGACAAGGCACCCAGCATGAGTATGACAAAGAGTGCTGCGGTATGTCTTGACGTGCTGTTTTTCATCGAGTAGTCCCGTCGCAAGCTCCATCGGCGGATCGCTCGCGCATCGCAAAAATTCTAGGGTGACACGGCACCCGAGTCAAGGGTGGCGCCGCAAGTGCCGTGGTTGTCGGAATCGGCATCGGGGTTGCAGTCGGCATCGAGATTCGGTTTCATCGCCGGCCTGTACAGCGGCAGCGAATTTCGTCCAGAAACTGTGCCAGTTCGACCGGCAGTGGCGCCGAGAATTTCATTTCCGCGCCAGTCCGCGGATGTCGAAACTCCAGCCTGCGGGCATGGAGGAAGAACCTTCCCAGGCCCGATACGATTGGTTGAAGTTCTCTCGAGAAACTCCTCCCCCCTCCATACACAGGATCGCCGACGATGGGGTGCCCCAGCGACGCGAGGTGCACCCTGATCTGGTGTGTTCGCCCGGTCTCCGGGTATACGCTCAGGAGCGAGCACGGGCCGAAGGATTCCAGCGACTTATATCTGGTAATGGCCGCCCGGCGTTTCCGGGCCCGGACCGAGATCTTCTTGCGGTCAACGGAATCCCGGCCAAGCGGAGCGTCGACAGTGCCGTCGGGAGGCGTGACCCTCCCGTATACGAGCGCGAGGTACTCTTTCCGTACCTGCCTGTCTTTGAACTGGCGACCGAGCGCACGGAGTGCGGACTCGGTGCGGGCGACTACCATGACCCCGCTGGTCTGTTTGTCCAGTCTGTGAACGATACCCGGGCGCGTCGGGTCGCCTGCTTCCAACCTGCCCCAGCGATGGAGAATTGCGTTCACCAGCGTTCCTGACCTTCTGCCTGCGCCGGTATGGCACACGAGGCCGGCCGGTTTGTCGATGACCGCAATGTCATCATCCTCGTACAGCACCTCTAGTGGAATCGCTTCCGGTTCCGGCAGATCCGGCGCGCGGGGGGGCTCGCATGCGACGATTTCGTCCCCGGCACGCAGGAGTTGGCCCGTCTTCGAGCGACTGCCGTTGAGCAGTACATCCCCGTTCCGGATCCAGGCCTGGATCTGCGAGCGGCTGTGTTCGGCCAGTTCGAGCGCCAGGAAACGGTCCAGGCGCAAACGGGCCCTTGTTGGGGGGACAACCCAGCGGCGGACAACTGCCATTAAACCTGTTCAGCCTCTGCCGGCCGGCGCCGGAGGTGGAAAAACAGCGCGACAGAAACGATGATAGCGATCAGTCCTATGAACTGTGAGGTCGATAGCAGCCCGTGAAAGAGGAAACCAACTCGATCACGAACCTGGCAATCGAGTACAGGAAAATGTACTCGAGGATGATCTGACCGGTGAAGTGTTTCCGCGAGAGGCGCCACTGCAGGAAAAGGAAGAGAAGAAAGGTGGCGCCTGCCTCGTACAACTGTGTGGGGTGCAGCGGGATATTCAGCGGCACGCCGATATTGTCATACGCGTAGCGGTCCGTGAAGGTGATGCCCCAAGGCAATTGCGTCGGTTTGCCGAAACAGCACCCCGCCGAGAGGCAGCCAAGTCGGCCGATCGCCTGTCCCAGGGCGATCCCCGGGGCCGCCAGGTCGGAAACCTTCCAGGCCGGAAGGTGCGCCCGTTTCAGGTACCATGCCGAAGCCGCCAGTGCCAGGAGCAGGCCTCCGAAATAAACCCCGGTTGAACGCAGGGTCGAAAGGGAGAAGATCTCCCGCGGATTCTGCGAGTAGTAGCTGAAGTCCGACAGAAACAGGAGGATCTTCGCGCCGACCAGGGCGGCGAAGATGATGATGAGCCCCATGTTCCACATCGAATCGGGATCTATCCCGGCCTTACGGGCATTCCGGCTCGTGAGCCAGATTCCTGCAATGAAGGCCAGCGCCAGCAGCAGCCCGTAGGAGTGAATCGTGACTGGTCCGATGTCAATTATCTTTGGATGCATAGCGACGGGAGATGTCTATTCTTCCTCTTCCTTCTTACCTTCTTTGCTTGCCTCTTCGATGATCTTCTGCGCGATGTGTGCCGGGACCTCGTCGTAGTGCGAAAACTCCATGTGGTAGGTGCCCCGGCCTCCTGTCATCGAGGTCAATACGGGTGCGTAGCTGACCATCTCTGCCATGGGCACCTGAGCCTTGATGATCTGTATATCGCGTTTCATGTCCATCCCCTGGAGGCGCCCCCGCCTGGACGTGAGATCACCCGTGAGTGAACCGGCGTACTCCTGCGGCGCAAAGATCTCCACATTCATGATGGGCTCGAGGAGCACAGGGTTCGCCTCCTCCATCGCCTTCTTGAACGCCAGGCTGCCGGCGACCTTGAAGGCCATCTCCGAGGAGTCTACCGGATGGTAGCTTCCGTCATAGAGAATCACTTTGAAGTCCACCACGGGATATCCGGCAAGGAAACCCTTGGCCGCGGCTTCGATGATCCCTTTTTCCACCGCCGGAATGAAGTTGCGGGGGATCGACCCGCCGTAGATCTCGTCGACGAACTCGAACTTTCCACCCCTCCCCAGGGGTTCCATCTTGATCCAGCAGTCACCGTATTGCCCGTGGCCGCCGGTCTGTTTCTTGTACCTCCCCTGGACATCCGCCCGGCCTCGGACCGTTTCGCGGTAGGGGATCTTCGGCGTTTTCAGCACCACTTCGACGCCGTAGCGCTTTCTCAACTTGGCAACCGTCACCTCGACGTGAAGCTGCCCGGCGCCGGAGAGCAGGAGCTGCTTGGTCTGAGCATCGCGCGTGTACCGGATGCCGGGATCTTCCTCTGCTATGCGCGCCAGCGCGTTGCTTATCTTGTCCTCGTCCCCGCGGCTCTTGGGCTCGATCGAGAAAGTCATCGAAGGCTCCGGGATTTCCACCGCGGGGAATACCACCGGGCGGGCGGGATCGCAAATGGCGTCGCCGGTCGTGGTTTCCCTCAGCTTGGTGACCGCGAAGAAATCACCGGCGTGGACCTCTCCCACCGGCGTCATGGCTTTCCCCTGGATCATCTGGAGCGGGCCGAACTTCTCCGTCCTTTCCTTCGTCTGGTTGTTGTATGTCGTATCGGAGCGCATGATGCCGGAGTAGAGGCGGACAAGGCTGATGCGCCCGGCGAACGGGTCGGCGATGGTCTTGAAAACATGTGCGGCGTAAGGTTCCTGCGGGCTGATCTTGCGCTCGACGGGCTCCTTGGTCCTGGGGTCGAGCCCGGCCACAACCCCGATGCGGGCTGGGGAGGGGAGCAGGTCGGCTATTGCGTTAAGCACCTGAGGCACGCCTATATTCAGAGTCGAGCTCGTGCAGAGAACGGGCACGAGTGTCCGTTTGAAGACGCTCTCCTTGAGGCCGGCGATGATGTCGGCCGTCTCCAGCGTTCCCTCCGCGAAGAACTTCTCCATCAGTTCGTCGCTGCCCTCGGCTACCATCTCGATGAGCCTGCCGCGCGCCGTTTCAGCCTCGTCCTTGTACTTTGCCGGTATTTCCACCTCCTGGAACTTCCCGGAGCCGTCACGTGGAAACACGCAGGCTTTGCTGTCTATCAGGCTGATTACACCCGTAAACTCTTTCTCGGCGCCGATCGGGATCTGGACAGGCACGACAGTCCGGCCGAAGGTCTCCTCGAGAGAGGCCATGGCCCTCTCAAAGCTGGCGTTGTCCCGGTCCATCTTGTTGATTACGACGATCCTTGGCTGGCCGAACTCGTCCGCAAATTCCCAGACCTTCTCGGTCTGGACCTCGACACCGGCGACGGAATCGACGACCAGGAGCGCCGCGTCTGCCGCCCGGAGCGCCAGCTTCGTGTCGCCGAGGAACGGCCGATAACCGGGCGTGTCAAGGATGTTGATCTTGATCTTGTTCCACTCGCAGTGCGCGAGGCTGGAGCCGATGCTGATCTTGCGTTCGATCTCTTCATCTTCCCAGTCGGTGACGGTATTACCGTCCTCCACCCGCGCGAGACGGTTGATGGCGCCCGAGTCAAACAGCATGGCGGCTGTCAGCGAGGTCTTGCCCGCGGCACCGTGTCCGACGATTCCTACGTTGCGAATGGCGTCACTCTCGTAAACCCGCATCCAAAGCTCTCCTCTGAAGAGTGTTATCAGGGCGGCTGCAAAAGCCGTAATACTACCATAGAGGCGCCAGCGAAGTCAGTCGTCATGCTAAACTCTCAGTTCTGGGGACAGGCTACTCAACCTCGAAGTTCCCGGCCGGGTATTCGAGGCCGAGGGTCGATTTTGAAAATGCGGGGTACGCTTCTCCTGGCGAAGGCCCTCCGGTAGTTTCGAGGTCGAGTAGCCTGTCCCCAAGACTCTGATGGAGAGACTATGCGCGGATTTATGGACCTGCTCGCAATGCTGTGCCTGTTCTCCGGCGGCTGTTCGATGACTCCCAAGGCGGCCGCGCCCCCCTTGAGCGGAGAGAGGGCTATGGAACACGTGCGCGCGCAGGTAGCACTCGGCCCGCATCCGCCCGGCTCTGCTGCGCTGGAGAAGTGCCGGGAGTACATCACGGGTCAACTGCGCGGGTACGGGTACCAGGTCCAGGTGGATGAATTCGAGACCGAGACGCCCTACGGCAAGAAGGTCATGAAGAACCTGATTGCCGGCAGGGAAACCTCGGACCGCGCGCTGGTCGTGCTCGCCAGCCACTACGACACCAAGCTGATGGAGGGGATAGAATTCGTCGGCGCCAACGACCCCGGGAGCAGCGTGGGGTTACTCCTGGAACTGGCCCGGGTGCTGGCTGACGAGAAGAGCTCACTGGACTATCGGTTCGTGTTCCTGGACGGCGAAGAAGCCTTTGTGGACTGGAGCAGTTTCGACAGCACCTATGGCAGCCGCCATCTGGCAAAGCGCTGGCAGCAGGATGGAACCGCCGGGAGGATCCGGGCGTTCATCCTCCTCGACATGATCGGGGACAAGAACCTGGATATCATGAAGGAAACCTACTCAACCCGTTGGCTGAGCGATCTTGTCTGGGAGACGGCAGCCAGGATAGGTCTCCAGGGGATTCTCTCGAAGTACGCGGGGGCTGTGGAAGACGATCACATACCGTTCCTGGCCGTCGGCATTCCATCCGTGGACATCATCGACCTGAATTACGGTCCGGGCAATTCCTACCACCATACGACAGCCGACTCGATCGACAAAGTGAGCCCCGAGAGCATGGAAAAGGTCGGCCGGTTGGTTCTTGCGGTGTTGAAGGAGCTTCAGACGCGGTCAGGGTCTCCGAAGTAGCCTGTCCGTGGGGCAGGAGCGGGCACGCATCTCCGAAGCGTACCGTGCCCGCGCCGGTCGCGAGGACCGATGCTGCGGCCGATCGGCCCGCCGGCGATCTCGTATTCAGAATGCCGTAGCGGTCAGGCGGATGCCTGGACGGTTTCTTTGAAGTCGCAGTCTTCCTTGTAGCACTTACGCACGGATCCCCAGCGCTTGGTCGTCTTGACCACCGTGAACGGTGCCTTGCACTTTGGGCAAGGCTGGTGCACAGGGCGGTCCCATACCACAAAGTCGCACTTGGGATAGTTCGAACAGCCGAAGAACGTCTTCCCGCGCCGTGACTTCCTCTCGACGATCTCCCCTCCACAATCCTTCGGGCAGGCCACTCCGGTAGTCTTGAGCTTGATGTACCTGCACGCAGGGTAGTTGCTGCAGGCGGTGTACTCCCCGTACCGACCGTGTTTGACCGCCAGGTTCTTGCCGCAGACAGGGCAGAGTTCCTCCAGGGGAACGTCGTGCTTGACCTTTGGTGCGTCGGCGGTTCCGACCAGCTTCTTCGTGTTTCGGCATTCCGGGTAGCCCGAGCAGGCCATGAACTCGCCGAATCTGCCCCGCTTCAGAACCATGGGTTTGCCGCATTTCTCGCACTCGAGCGCTTCCTCGGACTGGTTGTCTTCCGATTCCAGGCTGCACACCCGCGGGATTTCGCGCGTGTTCTTGCACTCCGGGTAGCTGGAGCAGGCGAGAAATCGCCCGAATTTTCCCCACTTTATGACCATCCTGCTGCCGCACTTGTCGCAGACTTCGTCCGTGGGTATCTCTTCACCCTTGACGTCCCGCATCTCCTTTTCCGCCACGGCCAGCCTTTTGGAGAAGCGGTCATAGAAATCCCTCATCGAATCGGTCCACAACTCCCGGCCCGATTCGATGCGGTCGAGGTGGTCTTCCATCCGCGCGGTGTACTCGTAATCGAAGATATCCCGGAAGCTCTCGACCAGAAGCTCCTCCACGACTTCTCCTGTGTCCGTCGGGTAGAACTTCCCGGCCTGTTTGAGCACGTACTCACGGTCCTGTATGGTTGTGAGAATGCTGGCGTAGGTGCTGGGACGACCGATACCTCGAGCCTCCAGCGCTTTGACCAGACTTGCCTC
>JAFNAH010000153.1 GCA_017860075.1 Acidobacteriota bacterium
CAATCCTCGCTGTCGGGATCGGAATCGGGGTTGTAATCGGCCTCGGGATTCGGACTCACCATCATAGCGAGGGACCTCAGGTGTGAGGCCCACTCCTGGTTGGTGCCGATTCCGATCCAAGGCTTAGTCGATTACCGCTCGGACGAGTTCGCCTCTCCCTGTTTCTCCAGCGGTCTTGTGGACTTGCCCGACCAGGCGGCCGCGGAAACGAACCATGCCAGCGACGCGACTGACAGCATTCTCCGATACGTCTCCGACTCAACGCAACCAAGGAAGACAAGTATCCCGGACGCGAGGCAGGCTGCGAGGCTGAGTGCAGCCATCAACCCGAAAACCGTTCTGAACATCGATACCCTCCCTGAATCAAACCTGGTGAGCCGCCTTCAAGCCGGTGCCGGTTTCCGGAGATGAAGGTTCAGCGCCGTGTACAGGACGAGCGCGAACAGGTAACCGGGCAGCCAGCGGAAGAACAGGTGCATAGGCATCAGGAAGCACGCGGCCAGGGTTCCCGCCCAGACCACCCCGGCGCGCCAGTTCACGGCCGATCCCGTCTGTTCTGCCCGATACCTCGGGATCCGGAGGAGGGGGAATAGCCAGTGCTCCGCTACTACCACGGCGCCCATGGGCATCAGCACGAGGCCATAGATGGCCACGTAGTCCAGCAACCTCATGAAAATCACGGGAAAACAGGAGAGCACCGTGGTGATGAATCCCGCTATCAGCGTCACCTTCCACCGCGGCCAATTGGGAGTGACGCACTGCAGGGCGAGGCCGGCCCGGTAGAGGGTGGGATTGGCTGTTGTCCACCCTGCCAGCACTACCGCCACAGGCCCCGCGATTCCGGCCGCCTCCGCGGCCATCATGCCCGGATCCATCTGCCTGCCCACCGCGGCCACCATGATCCCGGAGCAGAGCCACGCCAGCATGTGGCCCGGATACATGCCGAAGGCCGAATAGAGTCCGTAGGCCCAGTGCCTGGCGTAGCGGAACAGGGCCATGTCGGAGAGGGCGATATGCATGGCCAGGTTGCAGAACCAGGCGAAGAAGATGATGTGCCAGACCGAAAACTTGTCCTGCCCCGGGCTTGTCACGCCGTTCCAGATCCGGGCCTTCGCGATCTCCCAGAAGTTATCCAGATTTGCATGAACGCCAAGGCGCGGGAGCACAGCGAGCGCGCCGACGACGAAGATCGCCAGGATCCAGGGCGCGCAGACCCTGGCGAAGTTGCTCAGCTTCTCAAAACCGAGGATGGCGAGCGTCACGAAGGCCGCGCCGATCGCGAAGGTCAGGGCGACCCAGGCGGGATTGGTCGGGTAGACATCCGTCAATGCCGGCGTCTTTACCCCGAGCGGCAGCCCGATCGCAGTGGCCGAGACCGCAATCATCGCTCCGGCGAGGATGCAATACAGGACCGCGTTGGCCACATTATAGATCGCGGTGAGTCCCGGACCCGCTATGCGGCGCAGGTACCAGTAGAGAGTCAACCGGTTCTGCACGGCGACAGGCGCGCAGACAAACGTCCAGGAGAGAACTGCGAGCAGGTTCCCGATCACCAGCCCCAGGATCAGGTCGGCGGCCGTTACCCCGTGCAGCACAAAAAAGGCGCCGATCACGAATTCCGTGCCGGCCACGTGTTCGCCCGCCAGGAGGCTGGCGAACTGCCACCCGGTCTTGAGCTGATCCGGCGCGACGGGCTCCCGATCGTATTCATAGAGGGCGTCCATCCTCGACATGAGCTGGGACAGTTTCATGGGCATGTTTGTGTTCCGGTGTGCCGCGATCATTTATCGCTGGCAATTCCGTCTCTCGATTTGGCAGTATGGTCGAGGGCGCGCCGACCGCCGCGTATCACGGGCGCGCCGAAAACCCGTTAACCATATCAGACAGACAACGCCATATGCCAAACCAAGTAAAGAAGACCGAACAGGCTTACCGGCTCGCCAGGGAACGCTACGCTGAACTCGGGGTGGATACGGACCGCGCACTCAAGGAGCTCGGGTCCGTATCGATCTCCCTTCACTGCTGGCAGGGTGACGATGTGGGCGGCTTTGAAAACCTGGGGCAGGAGCTGGGAGGAGGACTGGCGGTAACCGGCAATTACCCCGGCAAGGCGCGCACGCCGGATGAGTTGCGATCGGATTTCATCAAGGCGGTCTCGCTCATCCCCGGCCGGCACCGGCTCAATCTCCACGCCTGCTATGCCGAAACCGGCGGAAGGAAAGTCGAGCGCGACGAGCTGAGACCGGAACACTTCACCAATTGGATGGCCTGGGCCGGGTCCAACAGGCTCGGACTTGATTTCAACCAGACCTATTTCGCGCATCCAAAAGCCGCAGATGGGATGACACTTTCGCATCCGGACAGCGGTATTCGCAGGTTCTGGATCGAACACGGCATCCGCTGCCGCGAGATCGGTGCCGCATTCGGCAAGGCGCTCGGAAAATCGTGCCTGACGAACCTTTGGATTCCCGACGGCATGAAGGATAATCCCGCAGACCGCAAGGCACCGCGCGAGCGTCTGGTCGAGGCCCTGGATGACGTCTTCCGGAAAAAGATCGACCCGAAGCTGAACGTGGATTCCGTCGAAGGAAAGCTGTTCGGAATCGGTTCGGAGAGTTACGTCGTCGGCTCGCACGAGTTCTACCTGGGCTATGCCGTGAGCCGGAAGAAGCTGATATGCCTCGACGCGGGTCATTACCATCCGACCGAGGGAATCGCCGACAAGATCTCCTCCGTGCTCCTGTACCTGCCGGAAATCGCCCTGCACGTGAGCCGCGGCGTGCGCTGGGACAGCGATCACGTCGTGACCTTCACGGACGATCTGGTGGCGATCGCCCAGG
This sequence comes from Acidobacteriota bacterium, assembly GCA_017860075.1. Taxonomy (GTDB): domain Bacteria; phylum Acidobacteriota; class UBA6911; order UBA6911; family UBA6911; genus JACADW01. The sequence continues at coordinate 2,841 of JAFNAH010000153.1, forward strand.
AGTTGGTCCGGGGTGCATACCTGGGCCGCGTCCGTATCGGCCTCGATTACTTCGATGCCAGCATCAACCGCGTTGCGGCTTGGGTGATCGGAGCCCGGAACATGCTCAAAGCGCTGCTGTGGGCCATGGTTGAACCGAGCGACAGGCTTCGCCGGGTCGAAGCCGAGGGTGACTACACGTCGCGGCTCGCGCTGCAGGAGGAGAGTCGCTCCCTGCCGTTCGGGCCTGTGTGGGATTTCCACTGCCTTTCGTCCGGGGCCCCCGTGGGTGAAAGCTGGCTGACGGAAGTCAAGACGTATGAACGCCACGTGCTTTCGAAACGGGGTTAAGTTTCAGAGGCTGTGACGAATGTCGCTGAGATAGAGCATCCCCGTCAAGAGCCTGGGCTTAGACTTGGACCTGGACCCTTCTTCTCGAGGCCGGCAATTAATCCCATGCGTCCGTGATTCCGTTGCACGCTGTCGCGAGTCCAGGTCCAAGCCTGAGTCCAAGTTCAGGTTTTCGAGGGATGCTGACCACCTCAGGGGCATTCGGAACTGTGACACGTGGTACCCGGGGGGCGCCGGTTCGCCGTGACCCGATCGCTTCCGTGCACTTGTGCCAGGACCTCCTGGACTTCCGGGGATAGTAACTCATGCGCCGGGTGCGCACCCGTGCGCATGAAAACAGGGAGCCAGCAACCAAGAGATGCGTCCGCGCCGCCGGCGCGGACATTGCGCGCTTCGGCGAAGCGCACCCTGCGACGCATGAAGACGGCGGTGGTGCTTCCGCTGTTGGTATCGGCGTCGGAATCGGGGTCGCAGTCGCGATCGCTTTCGGTGTTTGTGGCGAGGTATGACCTGAGCGGGTCAATCACGACCGCCGACTGCGATTACGATACCGATCCCGATTCCGACCCCGACGGGCTGTTGTCTTAGTTCTATTCTCGAAGCAGACTATGGATCCTACGATTGAAATGACCGCCAACCCGGTTCTCGGAATCCTACTGTATGTCCTGGGCGGGGCCGCCGGAGCCAGCTTCTACCTGCCGTTCAAGCGTGTCAGGAACTGGGCCTGGGAAAGCTACTGGATGATCTATTGCGTGTTCGGCCTGATCGTCGTGCCCTGGGCGCTTGCATTCGCAGTTTCACCCAACGTGATAGCGGTCCTCGGTGCGACGCCGGCCGGGACTCTCCTGAGGTGCTGTATGTTCGGTGCCATGTGGGGCGTCGGCGGGCTGACATGGGGATTGATGATACGTTACCTCGGGGTTGGTCTCGGCCTGGCAATCGGCTGCGGGCTCTGCGCCGCGGCGGGGACGCTCATTCCGCCTGTTGTCCGGGGCGAGTTCGCGCTTCTGGCCGCTTCAGGATCTGGAATGGCTACCCTGGTCGGCGTGGCCGTGTCGCTGGCGGGCATCGTCGTAGTGGGAGCTGCGGGGATGTCCAAGGAGAACGAGCTGCCGGATGAGAAGAAGAGAGCGGCCGTCGCGGAGTTCAATTTCAGGAGAGGCCTGCTGGTAGCCGTCTTCTCCGGCATCATGAGTGCGGGGATGGCCTTCGGGCTCGGCGGGGGTGCGTCGATCGAGCAAATGGCCCTGCAGATGGCCCCGGCAACCCCGGCCGCGTGGAAGGGGATCCCGGTGCTGGTAGTTGTTCTCGCCGGAGGCTTTGTCGTCAATTTCGCCTGGTGCCTGTACCTGAACTTGAAGAACGGGACGACCGGCGACTACACGAAACGGGGGGTGCCGCTCCTCTCCAACCACGGCCTCTCGGCGCTCGCGGGCGCGGTATGGTGTTCGCAGTTCATATTCTTCAAGGTGGCCGACACCAGGATCGGCGCGTACTCTTTCGCCGGATGGACGGTGCTTATGTCGAGCGCCATCCTTTTCAGCTCGCTTCTCGGGGTCGTGCTTGGCGAATGGAAGGGTGTCAGTAGACGCACCCGGCGGCTACTTGTTGCCGGTCTGGCCACGCTGGTTGTCTCGCTTGTCATCATCGGCTACGGCAACTATCTGAAAGGATAGCGAGCGATTTCCGCTGTCGGTATCGCAATCGGTATCGGCATTCAATATCGACGGCATGGGCTGGACCTCGCTGCCAGGACAAGCGCATGTCGATACCGATCCCGGCTTCGATTTTCGCCGGCGCGTCATGCCGAAACGGCGGGATGCTGCATCAACTTGAGGAACCCCCGATAGGTGTCCTCCCAGCGATGCGTGTCACGGGGCTCGTATGCCTCGGTATGGAAAGACCTGCGGATCACCGCCCGGCCTTCCTCGATGCTGCCGAGCTCACCCAGGGCGATCAGCTGCATCACCGCGTTGCCGGCGGCAGTCGCTTCCACCGGGCCGGCAATGAC
>JAFNAH010000616.1 GCA_017860075.1 Acidobacteriota bacterium
GTTACCGAAACGAGCCCGCCACCGACCGCCAGGTACTCCTCGTGCCCGCCTTTGAGTACCGTCATCTCACCCGGCACCATCTGCGTCATGAGCTTGGTATGCTGCGGGAGAATCCCGATCTGTCCTTCGACGCCCTCCAGCGTGACCATCTCCACGTCTTCGGAGTAGATCGTTCCTTCCGGCGTAACGATTTCCAATTTTAAGGTGTCGGCCATATCTGCCTGCGTGTTGCGCCCTGGATGGGAGCCCTGGGACGGGCTCCACAGCTCGACGCTCAGCCTTAACTCTTTGTGACTTCCTCGATGCCGCCCTTCATGTAGAAGTTGCCTTCCGGCACGTCGTCGTGTTTGCCGTCGAGAATTTCTTTGAAACCCCGAACCGTGTCGGCTACAGGAACCTGCTTGCCCTCGCGTCCCGTGAACACCTGCGCCACGCTGAACGGCTGGCTCAGGAAGCGCTGAATCTTGCGAGCGCGGAACACCGTGGTCTTGTCCGCCGGCGAGAGTTCGTCCATGCCGAGAATCGCGATGATGTCCTGCAGGTCTTTGAAGCGCTGAAGCACCTTCTGCACTCCGCGCGCGACGTCGTAGTGCTCCTGGCCTACGATTTCGGGGGCGAGCGCGCGGGAGGTCGAGGCCAGAGGATCCACCGCCGGATAGATCCCCAGTTCGGCAATCGCCCGCTCCAGGACGATCGTCGCATCCAAGTGCGCGAACGTGGTGGCCGGCGCGGGATCCGTCAGGTCGTCAGCCGGCACATAGACGGCCTGAAACGAGGTAATCGAGCCCTTCTTGGTGGACGTAATGCGTTCCTGGAGACTGCCCATCTCGGCCGCGAGGGTCGGCTGGTAGCCGACGGCACTGGCGGTGCGCCCGAGCAGCGCCGACACTTCGGAGCCCGCCTGGGAAAAGCGGAAGATGTTGTCGATGAAGAGCAGCACGTCCTGATTCTTCTCGTCGCGGAAGTACTCGGTGATGGCCAGCCCCGAGAGGGCCACGCGCAGTCGGGCCCCCGGCGGCTCATTCATCTGGCCGTACACCAGCGCGATCTTGGACTCAGCCAGGTTGTCCTGCTTGATGACGCCGGCTTCGGACATCTCGTGGTAGAGGTCATTCCCCTCACGGGTACGCTCTCCCACGCCGGCGAACACCGACACGCCGCCGTGGAGCTTGGCGATACGCCGGCGAACACCGACACGCCGCCGTGGAGCTTGGCGATGTTGTTGATCAGCTCCATGATGACCACGGTTTTTCCTACTCCGGCGCCGCCGAATGCCCCCACCTTCCCGCCTTTCAGGAAGGGGCAGATCAGGTCGATGACCTTGATGCCCGTCATGAGCAACTGCGGTGAAGTCGATTGATCCACGAGCGGCGGCGGCTGGCGGTGGATCGGGTAGTATTTCTCTGCCTGGATCGGCCCGCGTTCGTCCACCGGGCTCCCGGTCACGTCCAGCACCCGGCCCATGACGCACTCTCCCACGGGCACCGAAATCGGTGCCCCGGTGTCCGTGACTTCGAAGCCGCGTTTGAGACCTTCCGTGCCGGACATGGAGATCGCCCTGACCCACTTGTCGCCGAGGTGCTGCTGCACTTCCAGAGTCAACTTGACGGGCTGGCCGGCGGCTTTGTACTCGACAGTCAACGCGTGGTAGATCATGGGGAGAGATTGCGGGAATTCGACGTCCACCACCGGACCCACGACCTGGACGATTGTGCCTTTATTCATATTCATCCCCTGTTCTTACTATCCGTCTCCGAGGTATTACCGGCTCAAACGGCCTGGCCGCCGGCGATTTCAAGCAGCTCCTGAGTGATATTGCCCTGGCGGCGCTTGTTGTATTCGAGGTTCAGATCCCGAATCAGGTCCTCTGCACTCTCCGTGGCGTTCTGCATCGACACCATGCGGGCGCTGTGCTCGCTGGCTTTTGCATTCAGCAGGACCTGATACATGTAGATATTGAGGTAAACAGGGAGAAACAAGCCAAGGAGGGCCTTAGGGCTGGGCTCGAACAGCACCTCGCTGGTATCGGCTGCCAGTTCGGCTTCGGATTCCACTCCCGGGATCTTCACCCCTTTGATCTCGCCGACGGGGAGATACTCGAGGCAGCGAGGCTCCTGCATCAGCGTGTTGATGAACTTTGTTGCGATCAGCAGGACCTGGTCGACTTCTCCCTTCAGGAAGAGGTCGCTGGCAAAAACTGCAATTGCCTTCGCATCGGGAAAACGCGGCGCATCCGAATAGGAAAACTCCGCGACCATCTGGCGTCGGGTACGGGCCAGGAACTGTGCGGCCCTGCGCCCTGCCGCAATGAAAACCGTCGACTCGGGATCGTACTTCGCGGCCAGCCGGAATACGTTTGTATTGAGAGCCCCGCACAGGCCCTTGTCCGCGGCGACGAGGATGATCGCTCTCTTGCGGATCTCGCGCACCTGCAGGAGAGGATGGCTGAATTCGCCGAGGCGGGTGGTCAGTTCGCGCTGCATCCGGTACAAGAGCTGCACAAACGGGCGCCCTGCCAGTGCAGCCTGTTGGGCTTTCCGCATCTTCGAAGCCGCTACCATCTGCATGGCTTTGGTTATCTGCGCCGTGCTGCTGACTGACCTTATCCGTCGGCGTATGTCGCGTGTACTCTGCATAGGTCAAATCCAAGTACAGGTCTGCCGAACCTCCGCAGTGCCTGTGATCGAACGCTCAGCTCCAGGTCTGCTTGAACTGATCAGCCGCAGCCTTCAACTCGGCCGTCAATTCGTCGCTGAGCGCCTTCTTCTGCGCGATCTGACGGAGCAGATCAGTCTTGCGCGTGCTCAGGAAATCCGTCAGCCTGGCCTGGAATTCCTTGATCCGCTCGACCGGCACATCATCCACATACCCGTTCTGGACCGCCCAGATCACGGCCACCTGGATCTCGACCGGAATCGGGCTGTACTGGGGCTGCTTGAA
>JAFNAH010000154.1 GCA_017860075.1 Acidobacteriota bacterium
GCCTTCTGCATGGCCGCAATCGCTTTTTCATATGATCCCTGATCTTGATAGACAAGTCCCAGGACGTAATGGCCGGGCGGGAATTTGGGAGCCATCTCAATCGATTTCAGGGCTTCGGCGGCCGCCTCTTCATATCGCTTTTCATGTCTGTAGAGCTCTCCCAGCCAGGCGGTGTGCAGTGGATTGAATGGATCCAGCTCCTGTGCCCGCTTGTGATCTTCTATCGCTTCCTTCGTGCGTCCGAAGAGGAAATTGAACCAGGAGCGGTGATAATACGCTATGGCCAGGCTGGGATTGGCGTCCAGGGCGCGTTCGATGTCCCGGAAGGCGTCGTCCCACCTCCATTCCCAATAGCCCTCGACGAAAGCCATAGCCGTAAGGACCTCGGCCAACGTGTCATCAAGCTTCAGCGCCGTCGTGGCGGCCGCTTTGGCCCGCTGAAGGGAGTCCTCACGAGCCTCGGCACCGTGAGCCATCTCGATGTAGCCGAGCGCCAGCCCGGCGTGCGTCAACGGATCTGCCGGGTCCTTTTCCAGGGCCTCATGGAGATAGGCCAGGCCCTTTTCGGTGTCTGCCATGGACGACTTGTTAAGGTAGAACATCCCTCTCAGATAAGACTCGTACGTTGCCGGATTCGCCGCGCGGGCGTTCGCAAGGCGCGCCTCCACCTCCGGCCTCACCTTGACTCTGATCGTCCGGGCAACGGCACGCGCCACATCGCTCTGAATTGCCAGGATGCTGGTAAGCTCCCGAACGTAGCTCTCGGCCCACAGGTTCTGCTCGGTTTCCGCTTCGATGAGCTGGGCCATCACGCGCACGCGGCTGCCTTCGCGGAGCGCCGAGGCCTCGAGCACCGTGTCCACCTTCAACTCGCGCGCGATCTCCGGCAGCGGCTTTTTCAGGCCCTTATATCTCATCACCGATGTCCGGGAAGTGACCTTTAGGGCGCCGATCTTCGAGATGTCCGTGATCAACGCATCGGTCATGCCATCCGTAAAGTACTCCTGGTCGGGATCGCCGGAGAGGTTCGCCACCGGCAGGACTGCGATAGAACGAAACCTGGGTGCCGCGGATCGACCCAGCAGCCGGTCCCGAACGGCCTCGAGGTTCAGACCCACCAAGACCGCGATGAAGGCAATGAGAGCGGTGCCCAGCACGGCGGCGAGTGCTAGCCACATTCCGCGCGAAAGCCCGCGCCTCCTCCCGATCCAGGCTGGAAGAGGGCCGCCCGACTGAACCGCCTCCATTGCCGCCCGCACGTCGCCCGAGCTCTGGTAGCGCTCTGCCGGGTCCTTCGCCAGGCAGCGCTCGATGATCGTCCTTAGCTCGGGCGGCAACGGGCCCATCGGGCCCGGCGGAATCGGCGGAGGTGCCTGGACTATGATTGCCGAACTCAGCTCGAAACCCGTGTTGCCCTGGAAGGGCCGTCGCCCCGACGCCATCTCGTAGAGCACGACGCCAAGTGCCCAGATGTCGCTGCGGGTGTCGGCAGGCCTGCCACGCAACTGCTCGGGCGCCATGTAAGCGAGGGTGCCCACCACCATGCCCGGGGCCGTCAGAGTGTCCATCCCCTGGGTGACAGTCTTGGACAGGTCGGCTGCGCTCTGGTGCTTTGCCAACCCGAAATCGAGCACCTTGGCACGCCCCTCGGGCGTGATGATCACGTTGGCGCTCTTAAGATCGCGGTGGATGATGCTGCGCCCGTGGGCGTGCGCCAGCGCATCGGCGAGCTGAATCCCGTAGCGTTGCACCTCATCGACGGGCAGCGCCCCGCGCTCGAGCAGCGAGCTGAGGCGCCGGCCTTCCACGAGTTCCATGGCAATGAATGCCTGACCGTCGTGCTCGCCAACCTCGTGGATGGTGCAGATGTGGGGGTGATTCAGTCTTGAAGCCGTGCGGGCCTCGCGCAGCAGCCGGGCCTTGGCGGAAGGGTCATCGAAACTGGCCGCAGGCAGGACCTTGATGGCCACGTCCCGATCGAGCTGCTCGTCGTGAGCGCGGTAGACCACACCCATTCCGCCTTCGCCAAGCTTTTCAGTGATTTGGTAATGACCAAGCGTCCTGCCGATCATGGGGAGGGACCTCCAAGCTCGGCTTTCAGTGCCCCTGATCGAGCTTTGCGTTAAGAGTTGAGGCCATTATAGTCCGGTCAGGTTGCGGCTGATAGCGGAAAGCACTATCCAAGATCTCGCCGCATCTTGGCTGGAGTTTGGTGGAGTTGGTTGCGCTTGGATTCTCGCGGGCACAGCCTGGGACACACCCGGGGTATTTTGAGGATATTTCGGGCAGGTTAGGGAGGCTGTTGAAAGACCGCAAGCCCTTGACGGACGCGGGCCATCATCGAATCGAAAAAGGGACCGCGACCACAATCATCCAGGTTGAGATTGTCATCGGGCCGGAACGTAACTCGGGAAAACCCCGTCTTAGTCGCGCGCGCGAACCACAAGCTGAAATAATACGATGACCTTCAGCTGAGAGATTGCTGGGAGGGCCGGCGCTGGAGGAGCGGCTTCAAATCGGCCTGGGGACTGCCAGGTGGAATCCCTGAACGTAATCGACTCTCATGCCGGTGAGCTTCTCGAGTATCTCGGCATTTTCTACCCATTCGGCGATGCTCTTGAGACCCAACACATGTCCTAAACGGTGAATGGCCTCGACCATGGCCCCATCGACGCGATCGATCAGGATTTCCTTGACGAAATGACCGTCTATTTTGAGATAGTCGACCGGTAGGTTCTTCAGATATCCGAACGAAGACAGACCACTGCCAAAGTCGTCCAGAGAGAGACGGCAGCCCAACTCCTTGACCGTCGTGATGAATGCTCTGACACGTGTAAAGTCCGAGATGGCTGCCGTTTCGGTAATTTCGAACCCGATGCTGGGAGTCTTGACGTGGCTTGCTTTGATCTGTTCAACAACGAAATCCAGAAAATTCTCGTCGCTCAGGGACTGTCCGGACAGGTTTATCGAAAGAAGGGGACCGCGTCGATCTGTGTTCAGTGCTTTCAGAGCAGTGAAAGTCTCACCTACGACCCAGCGGTCGATCTTACTCATATAACCGTAGCGCTCCGCCGCAGGGAGGAATGCACCTGGAAGAACGATACGGCCTTGCTCATCCAAGAGGCGCAGGAGTACCTCTCCGAGTTCAATGTCCTCCTCGTTGGAGTTGGTAGGCAAGATTGGCTGCAAATAAAGACGCAAGCGGCCTTCAGCCAAGGTCTGCTGAATGCGTGACATCCACTGCATTTCACCGAGGCGCCGTGTCGCAACGTGATCGTCCGGCTCAAAAAGGCAGACTCGATTGCGGCCCGAATCCTTCGCCGCATAGCAGGCGCTGTCCGCTGCGCGCAAGAGACTGGCGGCGCTCCCCCAGATGTCCGTAATCGACACCAAACCGACACTCAACGTCACGGTAAAACTCTTATCCTGCCACCCGAAGCGGAAATTTTGGGACAACTCGCGGAGCGTTTGGGCGATCCGAATGGCTTCGTCGCGTGGACAGTGCTCCAAGAGAATCCCGAATTCATCGCCGCCGAGCCGCGCAAATGTGTCGCGCGTGCGGATTCGAGTGCTCATGAGGGCTGCGATCTGCCGCAGCAGCTCATCTCCCGCAATGTGACCACACGTATCATTCACGATCTTGAACTGATCGAGATCGATGTAGATCAGCGCGTGCGGGGCAAGGGGATTCGCGGACTGCGCGATGCGTGAGAGGCGCCGTTCGAATTCACGCCGGTTAGTCAGGCCGGTCAGCGCGTCATGGGTGGCTTGATGGGAGAGTTGTTGCGCAAGTCTGCGTTCCTCTGTGATATCGCGAAAAGTTACTACTGTCCCAACCGCAATGCCCCGGCTGTCGAGGTTTGGAGCTTTCGAATAGCTGATGTATCGCTTCTGTCCCTGCCGGTCCATCAAGACAAGATTCAAATGCCGGCGATCGTCCCGTTCCGTCGAAAGTGCTTCGGCCCCATCGGCATCCGTGCCTTCGGCAGATTTGTCGACCACTCGGAACACTTTATCGAGTGGAACTCCCTGGGCCTCAGAGCTCGGCCAGCCGGTGTAACGCTCTGCTGCTGGATTCAAGTAAGTGATGTTTCGATTGGAATCGATCGTGATGACGCCATCGCCGATACTGGCCAAAGTGGTTCGGAAAAGCTCTTTTTCGAAGAGCAATCGCTCATTGGATCGGGCCAGTTCCTCGGTGCGCTCCTCCACCCGGCGTTCGAGGTGCTCGGAGTAACGCTGCAGGCCGCTTTGTGCCTTGCGCCTTGCCTCCGCCTCCGCTAGCTCTTGGCGGCGCGCCATCTCCTGCCGAGCTCGGGTGAGATCATCGATGATATCCAGGTTTGAGAATTGCAGGCGAAGAGATTCGGTCACCGAGGCGTGAATACGTTCGGAGATAATCCACATCAGCGTCATAAAGAGCAGAACAATGCTTCCCATGAGCAGATGAATCGAGTCGCCGGCAGAGAAAATCCGCACCGCATATGGAAGGAAGGCAGGAAGCAAGAAAAGCAGGTATACGCCGCGCAGTGGCGAAAGGGTGGAGAAGGACGCGCCGCTCATGACGGCCAGCACAAACAGCAGCAAGGTCTGATGAACAATGCTGTCTGACACGAAAAAGTAAAAACCCGCGCCACCCCAGAGTGCGCCGTGGAGACCGATTCCAATCACGAGACGCCCCGCCCAACTAGACCTGTCCGGGGAAATGGGGTGGGATACCCGGTAATCCTGAAGCCATCGGTAGCATACCCATGACAGCCCGATGATCAAGAGCACCCACAGGGTCAATGCCGGCCTTGAAATCCAGGTCCACAAGCCGACGGCCGTCAGGATCGCGGTGACGACGGAAGAGAATAGGAATGGAGGTAGTTGACGATAGACCGATTCGACCTGACCAGCCCGCACGCGCCGAACCATTTCGCGTGCCGTATCCGGATTACCAGCATTGGTTGTGATCATAGCCGTCTTTCACCGCCAATAGCGTCTGGACGTGCCTGCAAAATGGATCCGCATCTCCCGGCGATCTTCGATCGCAAATCCGTCAACCGTGAACGCTCCTGCCCAAATTCTACCGCCCAGACAACCCCCGTTCGTAATGAATCTTTGCCAATTCCAGCCGAAAATGACGACTCGGACCTGACACACTGCTCTGCT
>JAFNAH010000155.1 GCA_017860075.1 Acidobacteriota bacterium
ACTCCGCGGCCGCATCATGGCCGTGTATTCCATGATGTTCATGGGCATGGCGCCCTTCGGATCGCTCTTCGCGGGCCTTCTCGCCGAGAGGTTGGGCGCGCCCCTCACGGTGGCTGCCGGCTCCATCGGATGCATCGTCGGATCAGTCGTATTCCTCAGTCGATTGCCGGGCCTGCGAGAGCAGGCACGCGAGCTCATTCGAGCGCAGAACATCGTGCAGGGACCTTCGGAATAAGGAGACCGCACTGCCACCGACAGGTCCGTTTCTCGTGGTTGACTACAGTAGTCCTGGTAATCGCGCCGCTTTATGACAAGGTTGTCTCAAGTCACCCTATTGATACGGGCTTTCAGCCCTTATTTTGTGTACGGGTACAAATCCTGGGGCTTCGCCCCAGGCTGATATGAGGCGGGCCTTCGGCCCTCGTAACCGTATTCAAATCAAGATGTAGAGCGCTGAAAGCGCGTGCTCATACCAGCCTGGGGCGAAGCCCCAGGATTGCATGCAGTACCAGGCAGCGAGGGCTGAAGGCCCGGTCCATAGAGTATCGAGAAAGCCAAACCAGACCGGACCTGCTCAGAGAGAGCTATCTGCACACGGTGGCTTTTACCACGCTCACCAGCACTGTATCCGCTCTTTCGGGGGCTCCTTTGACCTTTACCCGTCGCACGTCCAGCTTCTGGTATGCCTCCAGGATTCCCTGGACTTTGACAACCTGCGTCTGCATGCTTTTCCCGCCCGCGGCCTGGTAGTTGAACGACACTTCGATATCGCAATAACCGACGCCGGCGGTATTCCGCAGCGTAAGAGAGTGAAAGGCGCCTCGCACCACGTAGTCGTAATTCCAGGTTTGATTCGCGACGAGAATGTACCGGTCAGGATAGCGGCGATAGTATTCCAGGAGCTGAGTCTGCGCATCGGGCCTGTGAGCTGTCCGGCTTTGGGCGCCTGTGACTGCGGCAAGCGCCGCCGGAGGAGCAGCGCAGCAGAGGGTCCCCTGCAGGATCAGTCCGATGAGGCTTTGAACAGCATGGGGACGCTCCGCGCCTTTCTGTTTCATCCTACATCCTGGTGTATTGGCGCCGCAACACTCCTTCTGAATCCTGAGTCCTGAATTCTGTGTTCTGAGTCCCTACAACCGAATATGACTTTACTTTTTCTCACGCGGGGCTATAGATAAGAGGCCACAAACCCGGGGGGAGTGCCTAGCATGTCTGTGGAAGAACTGTATCAGTCGCCCTGGAATTTCCTGGGGCTTCCAGAGGAACTTGCCAGACCGTCACGTGCACGGGGCTGGTTGCTGCCTATTCCGTACGAGTCCACGACTTCGTACGGAGCGGGGACGCGCGAAGGTCCCGCCGCAATTCTTGCCGCGTCGCGCCAGGTGGAGCTCTACGACCAGGAGTATGACGGAGAACCTGCCGCGGAGTACGGAATCCACACCTTGAACCCGTTGGGCCTGGTGCACCGGTCGCCCGAGGCCATGGTCAAGGCGGTCGAAGAGGCTGTCTCCTCCCTTCTCTCGGCCTCCCCGCGTCCTGAAGTGCTGGGAGTGCTCGGCGGCGAACACACCCTGTCGGCAGGCGTCGCGCGCGGGCTGGCGCGCGTCATGCCCCGGGACACGCTGGTCGCAGTCCAGGTGGATGCGCATGCCGACCTGAGGGACGAATATGAAGGCTCCCCGTTCAGTCACGCGTGCGCGGCGCGTAGGATCCTGGACGTCTGCCCTGTATTTCAGGTGGGCATCCGTAATCTTTCGAGCGGCGAAGCGGCGTTCCGCCGGAGCTCGAAGCGGGTCAGAACCATATTCAGCGAGGAAGCCAACGATCCGGGGAGCAGGTTCCTCAAGGATCTGGCCGGGTTCGTCAGGAACAAACGGGTTTTCATCACAATTGACCTCGACGGGTTGGATCCCTCGATCATGCCGGCGGTGGGTACTCCGGAGCCCGGCGGAATTTCCTGGGAACTGCTGCTTCAGATCGTACGAACGGTCTGTTCCCACGCGGTGCAGGTACCGGTTTTCGACGTCGTGGAACTGGCGCCCATTCCCGGCTTCCGGGCGCCGGACTTCCTTGCGGCCAAACTGGTCTATAAACTATTCTCGTACACGCTGGTGAAGGGAAAGAAACGAACGGCAAGCAAAAGGAGAAGCAGGCATGAGTGAAGTCAAGCTGCCAAAGAGATTCGTCAGCAAATACCCGCACACGTTTTCCAAGGGTAAGCAGCACTTCCTGCGGGGCAAGCGCATCCTTCCGAAACCGATCACCGGAAAGGAGGCATTGCCGGACCTTCTGGACAGCTCGTTCCAGGCCTACAACGCCGCCCGTCTTCAGGAGGCTTGCCGCCTCTTCACGGAAAAGATGCTGGGAGCGCAGGTCACCGTGGGCATGAGCCTCGCCGGAGCGCTGACGCCGGCGGGCTTGGGCTCGGCGGTGGTGATACCGCTGATCAAGGCCGGGTTCGTCGACTGGATCGTTGCCACCGGCGCCAATCTCTACCACGACATGCACCATGCGATGAACATGCCCCTCTATCGCGGTTCGCCTTACTCCCCGGACCCGGAGTTGAGGGAGGTCGGCGTCGTCCGTATTTATGACATCCTGCTGGACTACAATGATGTCCTCATGGCCACGGACCACGTCCTCCGGCAGATCCTGATGCAGCCCGAATTCCAGCGTGAGATGGGCACCTCCGAGCTCCACTTCCTGTTGGGGAAGTACTGCGCGGCGTTCGAGGAACAGACCGGCCGGCGTGACAGCTCCGTTCTGGCGGCCGCCTACCGCGCCGGGGTCCCCTGTTTCTGCCCTTCGCCGGGTGACTCGACGATCGGGATGAACGTTGCGGGGCTGGAACTTCGCGGCAACGCGTTGCGGATAAACTCTTCACGCGACGTGAACGAGACTACGGGGATCGTCCTGGAGGCGAAGCGCGCAGGCCGGAAAACGGGCGTGCTCCTGGCCGGCGGCGGTTCGCCCAAGAACTTCATCCTCCAGACCGAACCCCAGATCCAGGAAGTGCTGCGCGTCAACGAAGAAGGACACGATTTCTTCATCCAGTTCACCGACGCGCGGCCCGACACCGGCGGCCTGTCCGGCGCCACGCCGCACGAGGCTGTGACATGGGGCAAAGTAGATCCGACGCGGCTCCCCGACGCCGTGGTCTGTTACCTGGATTCAACCGTGGCGCTCCCGCTGCTGACGCATTACGCGCTCGCACGGCACAGGCCGAGGAAGCTCAAGCGGCTCTATCACAAACTGCCCGCCCTGATGGACATGGTCACGAAGGAATACTGGAAACACAACAAGCGGCTCTGAATATGAACAAGACAACACTGCTTTCGAGGCTGGCTCGAGAACACGGCACTCCGCTCTTCGTCGTGGACCACGATGTGATCCGCAGCAACTACGCGGAATTCAAGCGTTTCCTGCCGCGCGTGCAGGCGTATTACGCAGTGAAGGCAAATCCCGATCCTGCCATCGTGCATACGCTCTACAGGAGCGGCGCGAGCTTCGATGTGGCCTCCATCGCGGAGTTCCGGCTGGTGTACGAAAACATCAGGGAAATGCCTGGCAGGGCCCGCCAGGACTTCATCTGGGACAAGGTCATCTACTCCAATCCCATCAAGGACCAGCGCACGCTGGAAGAACTGGACGCTTTCAAGCCACTCGTAACCTACGACAACCTGGAGGAGGTCCGGAAGGTCCGACGGCACGCCCCGCACGCGGGACTGGCGCTGCGCATTCGCGTTCCGAACACTGGTTCGATGGTGGAACTCTCGAGCAAGTTCGGCGCCTCCCCGGCCGAGGCCGTCGACCTGATCGCGGCGGCATCAGACGCAGGGCTGGTCGTTGAGGGGCTCAGTTTCCACGTCGGGAGTCAGTGCACGAACTTCGAGAATTATGTCCAGGCGCTGTCCACTTCGGCCACCATCGTGGAGGAGGCGGCCGCGCGCGGTTTCAATCTGAAGCTGCTCGACATCGGGGGCGGCTTCCCGGCCCGGTATGACCGGCATGTCAGGCCGTTTCGTGAGCTGGCGAAGATCATCAACTCCGAACTGGACCGTTTGTTTCCGAAGAGTTTTGAGATCCTGGCAGAGCCGGGGCGCTTCATGATCGCGACGGCGGCCACGCTGGTGGCGGAAGTCATCGGCAAAGCCGAACGTGACGGCAAACGCTGCTACTACATCAACGACGGCATCTATCACACCTTCTCCGGAATCCTGTTTGATCACTGTCAGTACCACGTGAAAGCGTTCCGGAGGGGGCCAAGGGAAATCTCCGCAGTTTTCGGCCCTACGTGCGACGCGCTGGACGTGATCTCACAGGCAGAGGAATTGCCGGACCTGAAAATCGGCGACCTCGTCTTCAGCGAAAACATCGGCGCTTACAGCCACGCCTCTTCAACCTGGTTCAACGGTTTCCCGCCCGCCAAGGTATTCCATTATCGCCGGTGATCCGGTTCGGGGGGGCAGGCGTTTGAGCTCGTGATGTCGATAGCGTATGCAATGACAATCGGCGCTGTGGCCGGCCTGATTGTGTCGAGCTGGCAGGGATTCAAGGATCCTCCCTGGGAGGGTTTCTTTATTGGAAGGTTTTTCCGCAGCATCCTCGTCGGCTCCCTTGCCGCGGCGATCCTGGCCTATGCCGGCCTTACGGGTTTCCTCAGCATCGATAACTACGGCGTGTTTGCGTTCGCAATCGTGGCGATCGAGCGCGTGGTCGGCGAGGCATACAAGGGCTTCTTCCGGAAGGGTGCGCACGGCGAGTACTTCAAATTGCTCGGCAGGATGCACGTTCCCGAAAACGTCTATGCCATCAAGCTGCTGGTCGGCACGGGTTTTGTAGTCGGCTCCTATTGGCTCTTCCGCCTCCTGGCGTTCTGGCTGAAGCAATTGACGGCGGGATCCCAGCCGGTATGGCTCGCGGGCCTGATCATCGGGCTTGCCGGCGGCCTGCTCGTCGCCATCGGAGGCGCGCTGAAGGATTCTCAGTTCGAGGGTTTCATACCCCTCAAGTTCGTGCGCAGCCCGATCGTAGGAGCTCTGGCCGGCCTGATTCTTGTGCACTTTTCGAAGGCATGGTTCCTTGTCGCCCTCGCCGTCGTTGGAGGTGAACGGGTCGGGGTTGAGTTGTACAAAACATTCCTGAAACGCCAGATCAGAGGAATGCACGCCGGGAAACCGATACTGCATCCCGCCTGGTACGCCCGCCGTTGGGTATTTGCTCTTTCCTACAGTCTCGCCGTGGCTGTCTGCGTATCGCTGCTGTTCTCCTAGCGGAACAGATGTATGGCGATTTGGGGAATGAGGATCAGGAGGCCGAAGCGTACCAGCCTGCCGCACATTCCCACTCCGACAAAGCGTCCGAACTGCAGGCGGACGGCTCCGGCGACAATGGTCGTCACATAGAATGGCGGGATTCCAAACGCAGAACTGACAAATACGAAGGCGAGCGGCCCGGACGATGATCGCTGGAAACGATCTCTCCACAGTGCAGTCGTCCGGCTGATGCGGGCGCTTTGGAAACGGATCGTGCCACGGCCTGCCCAGTAGAGTGCGCACTTGCCGGCCATCTGCCCCATGCTCGTGAGCAGCACGAGACACGCGAGTTCGCGTGGAGAGCGCACCAGTGACGCGAGCGAAAGCAACAGCAGTTCGCCGTTCACCCACGGCAGAAGCGCACTCACGATCGAGAGTGCAAAGCACGAGACGTACACGCCTGCAATACTCACCTGGAAAGCGGTGTCCACGCCTTTGCTCCCGCCACCGCCAGGACTTCGTGCCCGTCCTGCAACAGTAGCTCGGTTTCAAACCACCACCTGGGACGGTACACGATGCGAATGGGTGTTTCAGCAATCGGCGCTTGGGTTCCGCAGGTGATGACGAAACCGGAGGTCTCGCCCGTTGCTGTGTTTCGTGTTTTGAACTTGCTCTCGATGGTCGCTTTATACGCGCGGCCACCTACGAGTGTCTCCGTCTGGAAACGCGACTCCTCCTGCGCGAGTTCATACAGGCAGGAGTTGTAGACGAAGATACGCCGCGGT
>JAFNAH010000617.1 GCA_017860075.1 Acidobacteriota bacterium
TTTTCAGTATTTGGCTCCTTCGTAAGGGTCTCACAGCACTTACCGACAGATCAGCGTGACATCCCGGCGGAGCCGGAAGGAATCCTCCCATGAAGACATTTTCTTTCAAGGTAGATCCCCTGACCGGTGAGGAATATTACGAAGTCTACATCCGTGGCCGCCAGCTGCTGAACGACCCGCTTCTGTCGAAGCTCTCTGGTTTCACCCAGGAAGAGCGTCTGGCCCTGGGACTCGACGGCTTCGTGCGCCCATCGGTCTCCACGATCGAGGCACAGGCTCAGCGTTGCATGGAATCGTACGGCCGAAAGCAGGACGACCTGGAGCGCTACATCTATCTGCAGAGCCTCCTTGATCGCTGCGAGGTGCTTTTCTATCACGTGCTCTGCAACCACCTGGCTCAGATGGTGCCGATCGTCTACACGCCGACCGTCGGTCACGCCTGCATGCAACTTTCGCATATCATGCGGCGTTACCGCGGCCTCTACCTGACGCCGGACAACGTCGGCAACATCGACCAGATTTTCAAGAGCGTATCGCGGCCCGTGGTAAACCTCATCGTCGTCACCGACGGCGAGCGCATCCTCGGGCTGGGTGACCTGGGCTCCGACGGCATGGGGATACCGGTCGGCAAGGTAAACCTCTACGTCGCTGCCGGCGGCCTGCACCCCGCCTGCTGTCTGCCGATCTGTCTCGACGTCGGCACCAACAACGCGCGCCTGCTGGAGGATCCCCTCTACCTGGGCTACCGGAAACCTCGGCTCGAGGGCCAGCCATACTTCGACTTCATCGAGCGCTTCGTCCTTGGAGTGAAGCGCTGCTTCCCCGAGGCGCTGCTGCAATGGGAAGACTTTGCGAAGCACAAGGCCTTCACCCTGCTCGAACGCTACCGCGAGCGGATCCTTTCGTTCAACGACGACATCCAAGGCACCGGCGCGACCACGCTGTCGGCGCTGATGACCGCAATGCAGATCAAAGGCGAGCGTTTCCGGGACCAGTGCTTCGTGATTCTCGGCATGGGGCAGGCCGGCTCCGGCATCGCGGCCAACATCCGTAACGCGAACATCCGTAACGCGTTGCGCGCGGAAGGAGTCCCCGACGAGGAGTTGAACCGCCGGATTTTCACGGTGGAGCAGACCGGCCTCCTGCTGGAGGATACGCCGGGGCTCGAGGCGCCACAGAAGCCGTTCGCTCAGCCGCGCACGGCGATTGCCGGCTGGAAGCTTGCCGATCCCGGCCGGATTGGGCTCCTCGATGTCGTCACCAACGCCCGGGCCACCGTGATCATCGGCGTCAGCGCCCGACAGGGACTGTTCGACGACTCGGTCCTCAAAGCGCTTGCCGCCAACTCCGAGCGGCCGGTGGTCTTTGCGCTTTCGAATCCGACTTCGAAGTCGGAGTGCACACTCGAGTCGGTGGTCAGGGCGACAGAGGGCCGGGCGCTCTTTGCCGCCGGCAGCCCCTTTGCTCCGGTCGACTGGCAGGGCACCAGGAGGGTCGCCAGCCAGTGCAACAACATGTTCATCTTCCCGGGTGTCGGCCTTGGGGCGCTCGTCGCCAGCTCACCGCGGGTTACCGATGGCATGTTCCTCGCCGGCTCAAAGGCGCTCTCCGGCATGGTCACTGCCTCTCAGCGCGAACGCGGCATGCTGCTGCCGGAAATCAACGACGTGCGCGAGGCTTCGGCACGGGTGGCGATTGCGGTGGCCAGGTGCGCGCGCGATGCAGGCCATGGCCGGCTGTTGTCGGACGAGCAGCTGGAACAGCTGGTGCGCAAGGCGCAGTGGAGGCCGCACTTCACTCCCTACCGCGCGGGCACCACATCGGCTGTTTGACCCTGGAGAAGCCGTCGGCCACAGCGGGCACAACGCCGGTTCCGCGTGGCCCCGCACCCTGACGAATAACCCGCCCGTGTGGTGGATGCTCTGCCTGAGAATTGAGGGCACAGCAGACCATCCGGGTGAGCCACCCCTCTTCAATCAGACGGCGTCTCTTCACTCCGCCTGAGCCTGTCCCGTAGGCCTTGTGCTGCTCTCGAAGCTTTGAAGCGCCAGGTAGCTCGGGCCGAACCGCTTTATGTTGTCCAGCTGTTTGTCAAACAGATCGAAGTGACTTTCGAAGTGACTTTCTTCGTCGACGACCAGCGATTCGAAAAGCTGCTTTGAAACAGCGTCAGCGTTGGCGCTGCACTCAAGCGCGGACTTGTTGTAGTCGTGGACCGAGCTATTTTCCATCTTGGCAGCCATGGCGAGTATGTCGGCTGGCTCGTTGATCAATTGCACCGGGCCCGCCGTCACCATCTTCACGTCACCCTTGAGGAACAGGATGCGCTCAGCGAGCCGCTCCACGTGACCCATCTCCATGATGGCGATGCGTCTGAGCAGCGCGGACAGGGGAGCGAAGCCCTGGTCATCCAGGTGGAAATGCCAGTACATGTACTGGTGCACGGCCTGCAACTCGTCGGCGACAGCTTTGTTCAGAAGATCGATGCTCTTTTGAGGTTCCATGTAACACTCCGGCTTTCCTGTGAATCCCGGGCGTGGCACCATCGGATGCCCCGGCCCCGGAGGTACAGCATTCCCAGAATTACACAAAGGTCTGTTTCTGTACACCACTGTATAGCACTAGGCCGGGCGGATGCGGACCATGACGACACCGTGCCTGCCGACCTTGGTGCTGAATCTGTCCTTCATCACGCCGAGGTCCTGCTGGCGCCAGAGGTCTCTTACCTTCTGAGGGCCACGGATCCCAAGATCCGTCCACAGGGCCGCGATCTCCGTGTCCGATTCGCCGCGGTTGAACAGGCCGACGGCCAGCGACCCGTCTTCCATCGGCCTGGCCCAGACCTCGCTCGTCCCCTGCCGCACCATCCGCCGGCCGGGTTTCCCGAGCGGATCCTGATCCACCTCGATGACCTCGTCGTTGCAGAGCAGGCTGAGCGTGAAATCGTCCAGCCGCGTGATGTCGCCGCTGAATATCAACGGCGCCGCGACGAGGCTCCAGAGCGATACGTGGGTGTACTGCTCGTTGGGAGTGAGCGGCGTCGGCACAGTCCGGCCTTTCCAGTTGCTCAAGTAGCCGATCAGCAGGTAATCGGGATCGTTCCATCCGCCGGGGCCGCCGTAGCGATGCAGCTCCTTCTGCGCATAGACGTCGAAGCCGTCGCGGAAAAGGGCCTTCCCGATTTCATCGAAACTGCCTCCAAGGTCCCCGGCCGTTCTCCAGCTCTGCCCCCCGACTTCTTTGCCCCATTCCCATACGTCGCCCATGCCGTACTGGCACAGGTTGAGGATGATATCGCGCGGTTGCTTTGCCAGCATTGAGCTGATGAGCCGGTACGGTTTCTGGAGCGCGGCCCTGTCGGGATTCTTCACGATGTCGCGGTATGAGCACCAGTCATACTTGAGAAAGTCGAAGCCCCAATCCGCGAATTGCTCGACGTCCTCCTTTTCGTGCTGCCACGCCGCGACGTGCCTCGCGCAAGTCAGGGGGCCGGGCGAAGTGTAGATCCCCGCCTTGAGGCCCCTGGAATGTATGTAATCCGTCAGTGCCTTCATGTCCGGAAACCGGGGATTCGAATTCACCCGGTTGTGCGCATCGCGCGGCGGGCCCTGGAGCGAAGGATCCTTGGAGCCGGGCCTTACGGACCAGCAATCGTCGATGTTTACGTACATATAGCCATGATTGATCATCCCGCTGCTCACCATGGCGTCCGCGGCTGCGCGCATGATCTGGTCCGTTACGTGGTTTTCCCACACGTACCAGCTGTTCCAGCCCATGTGCGGCGTGAGGGCGAGCGTGTCGCCGCAGACGATCCTGAATTCCCGCTCGGTGCGGGCA
>JAFNAH010000156.1 GCA_017860075.1 Acidobacteriota bacterium
CCACCGTGGTGCCGGTTGCCTCCGAAGCCGCCCTGCGTAACCTGGCGTGGATCGAGGATAACCGCCGGAAGGTGGATCAGATGACCGGTGGGCGCGTTGCGTACGTATATCTGCCGAACACGGCAGGTGCCGGCTGGACCAACTTCAACCGTTACTATTTCGCGCAGCTTGGCAAGGAAGGCGCCGTCATTGACGAGCGTTTTAATGGCGGGGGCAGCGTGGCCGATTACATCATCGATTACATGCGCCGCCCGCTCCTCTCCTATTGGCACACGCGCGAAGGAGCGGACTTCACGACCCCATTTGCGGCCATCTTCGGTGCCAAGGCGATGATCATCAATGAATTCGCGGGCTCCGGCGGCGATGCCTTGCCGTGGATGTTTCGTAAAACGGGCATCGGACCGCTCGTGGGCAAACGCACCTGGGGTGGATTGGTCGGCATCTACGACTACCCGCCGCTCATCGACGGCGGTTTCGTCACCGCACCGCGGCTGGCATTCTGGAACCCGGACGGAACGTGGGACGTAGAAAACGCCGGCGTCACACCGGACATCGAAGTGGAGCAGGATCCTAAGGCGATACGAGAAGGGCACGATCCGCAACTCGAGAAGGCCGTGGAAGTGGTGATGGAGGCGCTCAAGAAGAACCCAACGCCGAAACACACCCGCCCGGGTTTTCCGAATTATTACCCAAAATAGCAGTTGGGCGGCACAGGGTCTGAACCTGAGGTCCCTTGCGCGCAAGACCGATGCTATGTCGCTGACAGAACCGCCCTGATAGGTTATGTCAGCCTGATTAGCAGCATGTGCTGCGTCGTGAATGTTTCGTCAGTATTGACCACTGTACCGTGGATGCTTCGGCAGCCTGCGCCGCCATTTCACCCTGTATCAGTGGAAGCACCGCCTTGGAGGATAGCTGAAGCTTTTCATTCCCTTTCCCCTTTCTTTGCCGGAAGGGGAATTCGTGCCAGGCCAGAGATAAAATTGTGCAGAGGAAATGCAATCCGGATTAAGGTTATTCAATTCAGCAGGGAGGACCGGGGTTATGTTCAAGCGATGCGTTATTGCCTTAATTCCAGTGTTGGTGTTTTGCCCGTTCATCTCCTCTCACAATCACGGCGTCCAGGCGAGCGGTGCCATAAAGGGAAATGAGGGAATACTTTATTCATCCGGGGCGGGGAAGCCTGGCAGATTCGAGGGCATTTTTACAGCCCGGAAGCCATCTCACCTTGAGAGTTCCGCGGCTGGACAGCTAAAGCAATATCTTGGCGAGTTCTTCAACGCCGACTTGCCGGTGCTCGTGCTGCCTGAAAACTCAGATAAGAACCAGGGGCGTATTCTGATCGGAGAGGCTGCTCTCCTGGCTGGAACGATTACAAAGAAGGAGGTGGAGGCAGTCGGGGAGGGAGGATACTGTATCCGCTCTGCGGATGGCTGTGTTTCCATTGCGGGCGTCGACGGTGACGGCACGCTGTCGGGAATATATGCATTCCTCGAACAAGCGGGGGCGGTCTTCCTCTCCGCCACGGTACACCTTGCGCCGCTGGAGAAGAGGTATGTCGTGCCAAATACCTTCATCTCCCGCTCGCCGACCTTCAAATACCGCAACGATTTTGCCCCCTATCAGGCGGGCTACACTGACAGCCACATGATCGGCGATCCACGGGAATTGGGTTCGAAGGATTCCTGGGTCCATACTGCGGATTTCCTTCTCAGCTATGAGAAATACCATACGGAGCACCCGGAGTATTTTGCGCTGATGAAGAACGGGAAGCGACTTGCCCCTGATCCGAAATCGTGGCGATTCGACGTCCATGTCTGCATGTCCAACCCGGAAGTACGGCGGGTAGTTGCCGAGAACCTATGCCGCTGGATTGAGGCGCAGCCTGACCGCAAGTATTTCATGGTCAGCCAGGGGGACGGCAGGGGAGACAAATGGTGCCAGTGCGAGAAATGCCAGGCGATGGATCAAGTTCCCGGCAAGGTGATGACTGACCGGCTCCTGGACTTTGTCAATTACATGGCCCGCGAGGTGGCCAAAAGATACCCGGACAAGGTTCTCTTCACCCTCTCTTACACCGAAGCCACCGGACCGGTGCCTTCCAGGGTAATGCCCGAGCCGAATGTCCGGGTAATGTACTGCCCTTATCCCATGGACTGGGGCTGCCAAAGCCATGCTTTTTGCGAGATGAACACGAAGGGGATGAAAGACCTGGCCGACTGGGTCAAGCTTTGCCCCAAGCAGCTGTTTATCTTTGATTATTCAGTGAGCTACAGGATGTACCTGGAGATCTTCGGCTCCTTGTATGCCATGGCCGACAAGATAAAGTATTACGCCGAAAGCGGCATCGAGGGGCTCCAGTTTTGCGGCTCTCCCAGATGCTTCAACGCTTTGTTCAAGTACGTGATGAACAAGCTGCTGTGGGATCCAAAAACCGACGTGGAAAAAGAAATCGACAGCTTCATGTCACTGTATTACGGCAAGGAGGCCGGACCGGTGGTCCGCGAATATTTCAATCTGATCTACAGTGAGATCCGCCGAAGGCCGGTACACCAGATGTGCGAAGGGCCAAATCCGGGACTGGTCAACCAGGAGTTTGCCCGAAAGGGTTATGAAATCTTCGACCGGGCCATGGCCGCCGCCGGAAACAACAAGGATTATCGCCAAAGGATCGCCGACGAGAAGGTGTTCCTCCTTTTCACGGACCTGAACAACCACAATAAAGTCAACGGCATCGCGCTGAAAGACATGGAGAGCTATACCAGGAAACTTGCTGAATTCACCCGGTTGGCACGAGATAGAGAGTTGAAAAGCCACGAAAGACGGAAGACCATGACGGAATTCTTCAAGAACACGGCAGGGATCGAGCTCTCGGTGGATCCATGGTACAGCGATCCCAAAGTCCAGGAATTCTTGAGAGATCCGGAGGCACTTCTCGGCAACTGATAACGCTCCCGCGTGTGATTCAGCAGCCGCGAGGAATCACCGTATGCAGGCAGTGTGCATTCACTCAGGTCCTGGCGGATGGCCGGCCTGAGTCAGCCGTCTGGTCCTTTCCAGAAGCGCGGGCAACCTTGCGCTTCATCAAGCCCCGCGTAACGGAGGCCGCACGAGCCCCGCTTCCGCGCCCCGGCGCATTTCCGATCCGATGCGGGTATAATCCACGCTTTGCCCCGGAGATGCGGCTGCGTGTGATGATTGGACCAATGTCGAAATACCTCCTGCCTGGCCTCATCTTCATTGCGGTCATTTTCGCAGCATCCCCAGGCCTGGTTGGGCAGACCAAGGGCGTGAACCGCGAGAAGTACCGGATTCACATCCGGAAAACGCAGGTGCCCATAACGATCGACGGCCTGCTCGACGAAGATGCCTGGGCCTCGGCCGAAAAGGCCGTGAATTTTCAACGCGTCACGCCGACCGACGAGGGCCTTGCGGTGGCGCAGACGGAAGTGAGGGTGACGTACAACGACGCCAACCTGTACATCGGTATCGTCTGTTACGACCCTACTCCCGGAAAGCGCCCCGTGGAGTCATTGCGCCGGGATTTTTCCTTCGGGAAGAATGACAACTTCATCGCCTTCATCGACACGTACAACGATCTGACCAACGGCTTCGCGTTCGGCGTGTCGGCCGCGGGCGCCCAGTGGGAAGGGTCACAGGCCAGCGGCGGGCTCGTGTCGCTCGAGTGGGACATCAAGTGGTATTCGGCAGTCAGGAACTACGAGGATCGCTGGGTCGCGGAGTTCGGCATTCCTTTCCGCAGCATGCGCTACTACGGCGGCGCTACTGAGTGGGGGATCAACTTCAGCCGCCTGGATCTCAAGACGAACGAGAAATCGAGCTGGGCTCCCATGCCGCGGAACCTGCAGACGGCCAATCTCGGGTACGCCGGAACTCTCGTCTGGGATGCGCCGCTCGGCGACGCAGGCCTGCGATACTCCCTGATTCCCTACGTTTCGGCCAAGGCCACCCGGGATGCCATCGCCGGCACAAGCGACTACCTGGCCACCGGCGGCGCTGACGCCAAGATCATACTTTCAACGTCCATGAACCTCGACCTGACAGTAAATCCGGATTATTCAACGGTGGACGTCGATACGCAGCAGACCAACCTGGATCGCTTTGAACTGTTCTTCCCCGAAAAGCGGCGCTTCTTTCTCGAAAACAGCGATCTGTTCGCCAACCTGGGCGCTGAGAACGTTCGTCCATTCTTTTCGAGGCGAATCGGATTGGACAGGCGGGTGGACGGAGGCGCCAGGTTGAGCGGAAACCTCGGCGGCAACTGGCGTCTCGGATTGATGGACATGCAGGTGGCTGCGGACGGCGGTGTCCCCGCATCGAATTTCGCGGTTGCCGCCGTGCAGCGCAAGGTATTCAGCAGGTCGAACTTCGTCATGTTCATGGTGAACAAACAGGTGGCCGACACAGGGGAGCCTTATTCCGGCCTCGATTACAACAGGGTAGCCGGCCTGGAATACAACCTCGCCAGCGCTGACGATCGGTGGACGGGAAAGGCGTTCTACCACAAGTCATTCTATACGGGGGCCACAGGAGACGCCGCGTCCGCGGCCGCAAGCCTGACCTATGCCACGCGCTCCATTTCTGCGACTCTGAGCCAGGCTTGGGTCGGGTCCGACTACGTCGCCGAGGTCGGATACATAAGAAGGAGGGGCTACTACGAGATCAGCCCGACTGCCTCGTACAAGTTCCTGCCGAAATCGGGCAAACTCATCAGTCACGGCCCCACCCTGAAGTTCGACATGTTCCGGGACTCCGACTTCAAGCTGACCGACCGGCTGGTCCAGGCGGGATACTCAGTCGAATGGCAGAGCCGCGATTCCCTCTCGGTCGATTTCCGGGACTACATGGTCGAACTCCGAGCCCCATTCGATCCTACGAATACGGGCGGCCTCGAGTTCCCGGCCGGGTCTGTGTTTAACTGGCGCGATGCCGGGATTACCTACGGCTCCGATACACGCAAAATGTTCAATTATCAAGCCGGCACGCGCTACGGCGGTTATTACAGCGGCAACCGGTGGAACGTGAACGGCACGCTGTACTGGCGGGTCCAGCCTCACAGCAACCTGTCGATGGCGGGATCCTATGACAAGATCTCGCTCCCCGGCCCATAC
>JAFNAH010000157.1 GCA_017860075.1 Acidobacteriota bacterium
TTGCATGTGGTGGCGGCTGCCTCAAAAGCGTGTGTGGGGGCTCGCCTTCCTTCTTGCCGGCTGGGTTCTTTGCGCAGTCTTCGTCTCAGGATTCAACGTGTCCCTCTGAGAAGTCTGCTGCCCTGACGGCGATAGGCGCCTGGTTTCCGAGCCGACTTGCCGTCTGCAGTCCCGAGTGATAAAACGCACGCAACTGAAAAGGAGCCGCGATGAACAAGGGATGTAAGTTCCTCTTTGCTTATACGGTCATGCTGTGTCTTTCGGTCTGTGTAGCCCGTGGCCAGGGAGGGGTGCCGGCGGACAAGGCAGGTCAGTCATGGTTCACTGCCAGAAAGGTGGCTGACGGGGTGTGGTGCATCAATGACCACGGTAGCGATAACATGTACCTGGTGGAGGGCAGGCAGCAAGCGATGTTGATCGATACTGGCCTGGGCGTCGCGAAGTTGAATGACTTCGTCAGGACGCTGACCAGTCTGCCCCTGGTTGTCGTCAACACCCACGGCCACCCTGATCATGGCGATCAAGGAGACCGGCACGGCGGATTCCAGAAAGCGAATGGCGGAAAACATGGTCAAGGGCGCCCCGGCAGCAGACATGGTGCGCGTCGAGGACATCCTCCGGATGCCCGCGGCTGAGCTCCTGCCCCTGAAAGACGGGCAGGTACTCGACCTGGGCGGACGAAAGCTGGAGGTGATTCATACACCCGGCCACACGCCCGGAGAGATAGTGCTCCTGGACTCTGCGAACAGAGTTGTCTTCACCGGCGACAATGACAACGTACTCGTGTGGCTCTTCCTGCCCACAAGCATGCCATTGGAGATCTACCTTGAGAGCCTGAAGAAGCTTCAAAAGCGAGAAGGCGAGTTCGATACGATAATGCCGGGGCACGGACTCCCCTTGCCCGGGAGCTTTGTCGACGAACAGATTATCTGCGTGGAGAACATCCTGGATGGTACGTGCAAGGGCGAGCCGTACAAGTCTTTCGCCGGAGAAGCCCTGGTGTGCAGATACAAGAGCGCTTCAGTCGCTTTTGATCCAAACAATCTTCGAGCCGGGAAGTAGCGGATCCGGGCTATCGCGATAGAAACAGCCCGGAGGCAAGCAGGAGAGGGGTCAGAAGGTTCAGGAGTACGTTGATTCCGAGCGCGGGTTTCAGCTTCTCCGCGTCGCAACCATGTCTGAGTGCGCCGAGCGACGCGCGGACCGCCAGCGGCACCGTCAGCAGCGCCAGGAGAGAGAGGGGTGGCAGGATCCGCAATAGCACCGCGACGGCCACCGAAATGTACGTTCCTGCCAGGAAGAGAGTGTAGATGACGGCGCCGGCCCTGATACCGTGCACGATCAGTACGTTCCTGCGCCCACCTGAGCGATCAGCCTCGACGTCAGGAAACTGGTTCAGCAGAAGCAGGTTGCTGACCAGAAAGAATGGAACCATCGACGCCGCGAATGCGGTCATCGAGTAGTCTCCACCCAGTACGACGTCAGTTCCCATCACCATGCACGTCCCGAAGCCCAAACCCGGGGCTATGAGGCAGAGCAACGGTCTGCGAGTCAACCAGGGCGTGTACAGGGAAACGGTTACCAGGCCGAGGATCCCTATAGGCAGGATCCTCCACCCGCAGGCAACCGCAAAATAGACGCCGATTGCCGCGGTTATACCGGCGCACGCGAGCCCGATTCCGAGGGCGTATCCCGTCATGTCCGGATGGCGTTGCAGTGTGCCGCTTCCACCACTGAAGGGTGTGCGGACGGTGTTGAAATCGACGCCGGTGTGGTAGTCCGAGTACTCGTTGAGGGAGTTGACTGCTGCATGGGCGCATACCGCACCGACGAGCGCAAGTAACACATCGGTCCAGCTGACGGATCCCTTGCGCCAGAACGCGCAGCCGGCTCCAAGGGCAACACACGAGGGATTGAGAAGGAGGAACGGGACCCGCAGGGTGCCGAGGTAATCATTGATGCCCGGTTTAGTCATGGCGCTTTGCATACAACGGCACTCAGTCTGCCGATATCGCCAGCGGTCAGTACGCGAATAGCACCTGACACGGTCGGAATTCGACATCGCCGCGGCTGCCAGGTTGGTGCGCGACACTGGTGCGGGCAATGCGCGTTTCGGCGAAGCGCGCCGACTTCTTCCCGCCAGACTCCAGAGAGTTACTGCATCAAACCAGCCTCGACAGGTGCTCCAGACTCTTGGCGGCCTGTGCAGGTGTCCCGCATTCGACGGAAAAGACAATATCGCGGGGGCACTTGCGCTTCACAATCTCAATGATCCGGGTCCAGTCAAGAACGCCCTCACCGCAGGCGCAGCCGACCGGCGTGCCGGTAACCTTCCCACGTTCGGCTTCGCCGTGGGTCACCGAGATGTCTTTTGCGTGCATGTGCACCAACCGATCGGCGACCCGTTCCAGCCAGGCATAGACGTCGTGGCCGCAGAGATAGGCGTTGCCGGTATCGAAGTTGATGCCGATGGCAGGCGACTTGACCAGGTTGTAGATACGATCGAGCCCTTCAGGAGTGCGCGAGTACTGCGCGTGCGGCTCAATCCCGATCTTGACGCCGCGGCGCTCGGCGATGAAGGCGGCTTCCTGCAGGGTATACTTGATGAGCACGAAGTCTTCCTCCTCGGTGGTCCACCTGGCCTTGACGCCTTCGTCCGTGTTGACCACACCAACGCCGATTTCCGCGGCCACCCGGATGGCGAGTTTGACATACTCGCCGTGGACGTCCGGCCTGCCAAGCGGCCCGTGGCACTGCAGGGCTGAGATCTTCAGACCCGCCTTGTCGCACGCGTCCTTGATGCGCCAGGGATCGTCAAACATGGACACCGTGTGATAGTAACCGGCCTCGCTCATCAACTCGCGTCCAAAATGAACCATCGGCTCGAAGTACCTGTATCCCATCTCAGCCGCGCGTGCGACAGCCCATTCAAAGGGTTTGTCCGAACTGCGCGAGAACTCCGCGTTCAACCCGACATGAATAGTACCCATATGCCTCCACTCCTTTCGTGGGATCATTTCTATCCCCTTCAGGGGGCAGAAAGCAATGAGCAGTTCCTCCTGTGCCGGCCGGAGGCCATTTCCTGAGCAACTCGCTCACAGGCCGAAGAAACGGGCTTGTTCCTTGCATTGGGACGGAAGTTAGCGTACAATAGCGCCCGTCTGATCAGGTTTTTGTACCAGTCGTAACGGATTTTGGCTGCGGCTCCTGATGAGGGGACAGCAGCCTTTTTCGTTTTGGCATGAATACAATTGGTGGCGAGAACATGAGTACAGCACAGTAAAAAACAATCCGCTCGAGAAGCGGGAAAGAATAGGAAAAGATGAAAGAACAAGGAACAGTGAAGTGGTTTAACAACGAAAAGGGCTATGGCTTCATCAGCCGAGATAGCGGTGATGATGTTTTCGTACACCATTCTGCCATCCTGGCAGAGGGCTTCAAATCGCTCAACGAGGGTGATCGGATCACCTTTGATGTCGTGAAAGGGCCAAAGGGCTGGCAGGCTCAGAACGTGGTGAAGCTGTAATACGGTAGTCAGTTTCGAGAGAGAGGTTCCGGGTTAACCGGAGCCTCTTTCTTTTTTCCCCTGTCAGTCGCCCGCCAGCCTCGACCCGCCCTGCGCCGCAGTCTGAGTCACTCGCCTGCTGTCAAGGTCCGGCATGAGAATCCTTCGGCCAGGTGTTAGTATTCTCACTGAAAAAGCCCAGAGGACCTTAGATGGCGCGCAGATTCCAGGTCGGGGACTTCGTTGTGGAACCCGATCTGAACCGCATCACGCGGGGAGACGCTGCAGTATCGGTCGAGCCCAAAGTCATGGACGTCCTCGTGTGCCTCGCCGAACGGCCGGGCGAAGTCTTCACGAGAGAAGAAATCCTCCGCAGGGTTTGGCCCGACACACATGTGACAGAGGAAGCGCTGACTTATTCGATATCCGCGCTGCGCAAGGTTCTCGGCGACGACGCGCGCTACCCCCATATAATCCAGACCATTTCCCGCCGCGGGTACAGGCTGATCGCCCAGGTTCAGGCCACGGTCGCCCCGGTTGCACCTTCCCTTCCTTCAGTCGCGGTGCTTGCCTTCTCTGACATGAGCCCGGGGAGGGATCATGAGTATTTCTGCGACGGCATCGTGGAAGAGATCACGAATCGCCTCACGCACCTGCGGGGACTGCGGGTTGCAGCTCGGACTTCGGCCTTCGCATTCAAAGGGCAGGCCGAGGACGTTCGAAGCATAGGCAGGAAACTCGGGGTGGGAGCAGTCCTCGAGGGCAGCGTGCGCAAGTCCGGCACTCATCTCCGCATTACGGCGCAACTGGTAAATGTCGCCGACGGGTGTCAGCTCTGGTCAGTGAGTTTCGACCGCGACAGCGAAGACGTCTTCGCGATCCAGGACGAGATCTCCCAGAAGGTGGTCCGTGCCCTCGAAGTCGAGTTGAGCGACAGGGAAAGAAGCATCCTCGGCAAAGCTCCCACCCAAAGCGTCGAAGCGTACGAGTTCTACCTGCGCGGCCGCCAGTTCTTCTACAAATCGAAACGCAGGAGTATCCAGTGCGCGCTCGAGATGCTGACCCGCGCCGCCGGCAAGGATCCGACCTTCGCCCAGGCATGGGCCGGGATGGCAGACTGCTATTCCTACCTGTACATGTATTTTGACAACGACCAGCTGAATCTCGAACTGGCGCGAGAGATGAGCCGGACCTCCCTCGAACTCGATCCCGACCTTGCGGAGGCACACTCGGCCAGCGGCCTCGCCTCGTCACTCAGCAAGCTCTACATCCAGGCGGAAAAGGAGTTCCAGGCAGCCATCCGCCTGAATCCCCACCTGTTTGAAGCCTACTATTTCTATGCCCGGACCTGCTTCGTCCAGGGGAAACTCGAGGAGGCGACCCGGCTCTATGAACAGGCGGAGATCGTCAAGCCGGATGATTGCCAGGCCCCTTCGCTTCTTGCCTTCACCTGCCGTACCCTCGGTCAGCGGGAGAGGGCTGAAGACGCCTATCGTCGCACACTGGCCAAGGTCAGGAAACAGCTGGATCTGAATCCCGATGATTCTCGCGCAATCTACCTCGGCGCAACAGCTCTCATGGAGCTCGGCCATCCTTCAGAGGGACTGCAATGGGCCCGGAGGTCCTACGACCTGGATCCCGATGATCCCTACATCGTCTACGGTATCGCCTGCTTTCACTCACGGATGGGGAAGATCGAGGAAGCTGTCACCTGTTTCGAACAGGCGATCCGTGCCGGATTCAGTCATGTCGAATGGATCAAGAACGACAGCGATTTCGATCCGATCCGTGATCACCCCCGCTTCCTGGCAGCAATGGATCAAGAACGACAGCGATTTCGATCCGATCCGTGATCACCCCCGCTTCCTGGCAGCCCTGCACGATCTGGAAAACAGGCCGGCACGGCTGGGGATGGGTGCAACTGTCCCGGACGCTCATTCGTAATTCCGTATGTCGCTGCCGCGCAGCCTGAGCCTTTTGGAGCGGACCATTTCCTCGACCTGGCGAAGAAGACAGACTTCCTTGCCGCCGACCGTGTGGACGGACAGGGCTGATCTTCTCTGGAACTTGAAGTCCTTGAGGCGATTATCCGGCCGACTTCTTCATCAGCAGCATGAGCGTCATGTCGTCGGTCGGCAGGGCCGGATAACAGAATCTGGTGACTTCGGTCACCAGATTCTCCACGAACGCCCTGGGATCGGGGACGGGCGGCCGTTGCAGCGCAGCGAGGAGGCGAGTCTCGCCGAACTCCTCTTCCCTTGCATTGAAGGCTTCCGGAATTCCATCGGTGAAAAGCAGCACCGAGTCGCCGTCATGTAGCGCCAGGCTCCCGGATTCAAACTGCATCCCTTCCAGCAAACCAAGAACCGTGCCCGTGGCATGCAGACGCTCCGTGCCGTCGCCCGCCCTCATCAGGAAGGGGGCATTGTGACCCGCGTTCACGTAGAGCATCTCACCCGTTTGCGTATCCAATTCGCTGTAGAACATGGTAACCATCCGGTTTCCGGGAGTGTTCCTGCAGAGCGATGTGTTGAGCTTGGCGATCAGGTCGACTCCGCGGAATCCTGCCGAGAGAAGCGTCTTGAGGCTTCCCTGGAGCAGGGACATCAGCAGGGCGGCGGGCATTCCCTTGCCTGACACATCGCCAATAACGACCGCCACCCGGCCCGGCGCCAGCGGAATGAGGTCGTAATAGTCCCCTCCGACGGTATTCGCGGGTCGCATGTGGGAATAGATGCGGATATCCCCCTCCTCGAAGTGCGGGTCGGGTACCAGCTCGAACTGGATCTCCCGGGCCGTCTCGATGTCCCGCTTCATGACCGACCCCTGGCGAAAGACTTCTGCGATGATGATCAGGAGGATGCCGGCGAAACTCGCCACGAAACCCGAATCAAAGCCGGGCCTGATGGTTATCCCGGCCGTGGTGAGATGATCCAATAGCCTGTGCGCTGTCCAGGACGTTGTGATCACCTTGATCAGGTCGAAACAGATCAAGGCCAATCCGATCATCCTGATCCGGGAGGCATTCTCGAATACGAAAGGTGAGCCCTGGCGCAGCGTTCTGAAGATCGCGCGCAGTCGGTTGAGGACCAGCAGGACGATGGCCAGTGCCGGGAAAACGAGCCCCGTCGGCAGCACTGTCTCGCGGAAACCCAGGCCTACGAGCCTGAGCTTTCCGGTCGCCTGTGAAATGTGTGCCTCCTCCAACTTCCACGAGTCGGACGAAATATGGTATGTGGAGGGGTCGAGGTCGAACGCAATCGGAATCTCCTGGCTCACATGCTTCGGGTTCCAGAAGTAGACCGCCACCACTGCGACGATCAGGGCGATCATC
>JAFNAH010000158.1 GCA_017860075.1 Acidobacteriota bacterium
TGCCGCAGTGGGAGCGCAGCTGGCGCATGCTGCATTGAAGGGGGCGCAATACAACGTCCTGATCAACCTCTCGGGCTTACACGACAAGCCCTTCGCGGAGAGGTGCCGGGCTGAGACCTCGGACCTCGCGCTCAAGTGCGCCTCGATCCTTGAACGAATCGACGCCCGGATGACGTAGACCGGTGCCAGGTCTTCGGAATTAGGTTTTTCCCGGGAGTCGCGGCGAAATACACGATACAATCAAGAAACCGAATTCCGAAGACCCGGCACCATATATGTATCGAGCGAAGATTACTGCAGCTGCATACCACGTCCCTGACAGGGTTGTTACCAATCACGACCTGGCGAAGGTCCTCGACACCTCGGACGAGTGGATAAGGACTCGCACGGGGATCAGGGAGCGACATTTTGCCGCGAGAGGCGAATCGACATCTGACCTCGCAGCGGCAGCCGTGAAGAAGCTGCTGAAACAGCGCGGGATTGATGCGAAGGAGATCGACTGCATCATCGTGGCGACCGTCACTCCCGACATGTTTTTCCCGTCCACGGCCTGTGTACTGCAGGAAAAGATCGGCGCATCGAATGCCTGGGGTTTCGACCTGTCCGGTGCCTGTTCGGGTTTTCTCTATGCTCTGGCGACCGGATCGCAGTTTGTCCACTCAGGAGCCTACGGCAAGGTCCTCGTCGTCGGCGCGGACCTGATGACATCTATCCTGGACCCTCGAGACCGCAACACGTACATCCTCTTCGGAGACGGAGCCGGCGTGGTGCTGCTGGAGCCGACCAGACCGGGTGAACGTGGGATCATCGACTTCCTGTTGCGGTGCGACGGTTCGGGTGGGAAATACCTGCGCATGCCCGGAGGAGGCAGCCTTCACCCGGCGAGCCCTGACACCATACGCCGAAACATGCATGTCGTACACCAGGACGGCCGCGCGGTGTTCAAGTTTGCGGTGCAGGGGATGTCCGATGTGAGCGAGTCGATCCTCAGGCGCAATCACCTGTGCTCGTCGGATGTTGATCTCTTCGTGCCTCACCAGGCCAATATACGCATCATTGATGCGTCGACGGAAAAGCTGGGACTGGAGCAGTCCAAGGTTGTGCGCAACATTGATCGCTTCGCCAACACGACAGCTGCGACGATCCCCATCGGGCTTGGCGAATCCTATGAGGACCGGCGTCTCAAGAAGGGGGACCTCGTGCTCCTCGCCACCTTCGGGGCCGGCTTCACTTCGGGGAGTCTTCTCTTGCGCTGGACGCTGTAACTCCGCCGGCCTCGGTATCGGCGGGGGCAGCCGTCGGGCCCAGCGCGACATCCAGAAACTGCAGCAGCAGGGTGGAATACTGCGCCGGATAGATCCGGGCCGCCGCGCCATGCCCGACTTCCTTTCCGTAGATCTTGAGGATCTTCAGGCGCGACTTGGCGTCGTCATGCAGTGTTCGCGCGGCAACAGTACCCATGCGGTTGTCCCCCTCGCTGGCGATGATCAGGATGGGAACAGGTTGAATCCGGGCCAGCGCCTTCTCCGCATTCATGCGGGCAGGATCGAACTTCGCCAGACGCTCCAGCCAGAACAGGAACAGAGAATCGAACGGAAACTTCGGCAACTTCAGGAGCAGCCAGGAGTGGCGAGCCACGGTATCCCGGATGTTCAGGAACGGGCTATCGAGGATAATGGCCGAATAGCCCTTCGATTCGGCGGCAGCTTCGAGCGTCGAATCCGCTCCCATCGAGACTCCCATGAGTACGATCCTGGGGTGGTCGGCGGAGTCCTGGTAGCGCCGTGCGACGTACTCGATCGCGCCCAGGACGTCGCTGCGTTCGTGGTAGCCCAGCGAGATCAGTCCCGGATCGCTGCTGCCATGGGAGCGCGTGTCGTAGAGAAGCGCGCCGTAGCCTGCGCGCGCGATCGGAATGGTCCTCTCGAGCATCTCGAAACGGTTTCTGAATAGCCCGTGGGTACAGATCAGGATAGCGTTCTTGCTGGTCGGAGGAATGAACCAGCCGCTGAGTTTCAGGCCGTCAACGGCATCGAACGCCACGTCTTCGAATGAGACTCCGTGCCGTGCGGGGCTATCCTTCAGAGACCTGTCCTGAGGTCGCGTGCCGGAGTGAACGATGGCCCAGGCAGCCAGGTAGGGCCCCAGGCCGAACAGCACCAGAATGGCAGCTGCCAGGTAGATGATTGCGCACCAGCGGAGGAGAGAGCGGCGGCTGATTCGGGAAAAACGCGCGATAACAGCCGCGACCAGGAGGAAGGGCAAAAGCAGTAACGCGAGGAGAGCCAGCGTGATCATCGCGAAGTCCTCGTGCTGCGTCAGCCTCGGGCGGATAGCATCCGAAACAGCCGGACCCTGTGCTTCTCAAACACGTAGCCCTGAGCCTCTGCGGTATCGGGGAGGAACAAGGGCGCTGGCGCTCTTCCGCACCGAGCCCCGGGGTACGTGGCCGCCCCAGGGTCTCAGATGAACATCTCCTCGTCCTCCCGGCGGGCCCTGACGGCAGGAGGGTTGGCCCTCCTGAGCAAGACCGCAAGGCCGGCCCTCAGACCGTTCATGATCGCGCTGGCTTCGCTTACCGGCCTGAGCACGCCGCGATACAAAAGATCGACAGCATACTCGGTCCGGCGGCACGCCATGTCGACCGTGTCCTGAATCCGGATAATCTGCAGCCGTGCTGAATCAGTGGCGTCAGAGAGAAACCGGTCCACCGAAACAACCCTGCTATGGATCACCTCACTCGTGGCGGTAAGGTTTTCCTGGAGTGTCTTCAGATTCTCGGCGGAGGTCTTGATGGTGGAGAGAAGCCCCTCAACCTTTTCGGAAATCGTCTCGGCGGTCTTGGACAGGCTTTCGCGTATCTCCTCCACCCGGGTAGCCAGACGCTGCACGGTCCGGGCGAGGATAATCCAGACGATGCACTGGACAAGGAACGAAATCGCGACGATCCCAGTGAAGATCGTCAGCAACGTGCTCTCGCTCATCTAGCTTTTCGCCTTTTCCTTTTCTTCCTTGTAAGCTTGTTTGCCTGCCTCAAAGGCGGCTGCCACCTGGTCACGCTGCTGCTCGATGAACCCCTTACCCTTTCCGACGTATGCACTGGCCTTGTCTGCGATGTCGCGACCCTGCTTGGAAATGTAGTCCGCGCGTTCGCGGGCTTTGCTCGCGAGATACCTCCTCGTCTCCTCACCGCTGCGGGGGGCCAGCAGGAGGGCAGTGGCGGCGCCTACGAAGGCTCCGAGCACGAAGAAGAGGGCCTTTTCACCAGTTCCTGATTCTGAGCTCATAGTCTCTCCATTTCTTGGTAAGCCTTTGGTATTGCGTTGTTTATCATTTACACGGATGAAAGTCAAATCCTAGCGCGAGGTACTGCCTGGCCGCCGGGGGATGACGACTGAAAGCTGAGGACCCACAACTGCAAAACCCGGCGGATGGTTTATAATGGCCACCATGGTTCAAAAGACCGGCTCGCCGCGAAAGGCAGAAAGCCAGCGACTCTCACGGATTCTGGAGGGGCTGGACCGGCGTTTTCCGGATGCGAAGTGTGCGCTCGATCATCGGAATGCTTTCGAATTGCTGATCGCGACGATTCTCTCCGCGCAGTGCACCGATGAAAGGGTGAATATCGTCACACGTGACCTGTTCCGGAAATATTCCTGCCTCCAGGCCTTCGCAACAGCTCCTCTGCGCGAACTGGAGCAGGACATCCGGTCCACGGGCTTCTATCGAAACAAGGCCAGGAGCATCCAGGGAGCCGCACGAATGCTCCTGGAGAAATTCGGCGGCAACGTTCCGGAGACAATGGAAGAACTGGTAGAACTTCCCGGTGTAGCCCGAAAGACTGCGAACGTGGTTCTGGGCGTTTCGTTCGGAAAGGCCGAAGGGATCGTAGTGGACACGCACGTGACCAGGGTATCGCAGCGGCTGGAGCTGACAAGAGAGACCGTGCCGGAGAAGATAGAGCGGGACCTGATGGCGATTGTTCCGCGGGCACGCTGGATATCGTTCTCTCATCAGATGATTCTTCACGGCAGGCACATATGCAAGGCAAGAAAGCCGCTCTGCCATTTGTGTCCGGTGGAACACGTCTGCCGCTCCAAAGACAAGACGACCGCATTCCCTCCCTCCAAGACCGCGGCGCAGGCGGGCCGCAGATCGCGCGGATGACTAGATCATGGCCATGGTTCAGGATGTCAAAGGAAGGTCCAGACTTGCCAACTTGGTCCTGCTCGCGTGTTTCCTGGCGCTGGGGTCTCTCCTATACCTCGTATTCCGGCCCTTTCTTGCGAGCTTGACCTGGGCGACAGTCCTCACGGTGGTTTTCTTCCCTGTTTTTGAGTTCACGCTGAAGAGAACCGGC
Source organism: Acidobacteriota bacterium (assembly GCA_017860075.1). Classification (GTDB taxonomy): domain Bacteria; phylum Acidobacteriota; class UBA6911; order UBA6911; family UBA6911; genus JACADW01. Next base: position 4,361 of record JAFNAH010000158.1, read on the forward strand.
GGGCGGAGGTCGCTAGCCTCCTTCGTCGTGTGTCTGCTGGTCCTGTTGCTTATCGTCATCCCCGTCACGGCGTTGGGCGTGGTCGTCACCCAGCAGGCTGCCGCGCTTTATCAAAGCATCGGTGGCGATTTCGGTCAGATCAGTCAGGAGAGCGCGGCCCGGCTCCAGCAATTCCAGGAGCTGCCCTGGGTTCGCCGCACGGTCGCCGCTGTGAGTCAGTTCACGGGCAAGGAAAACGCAGACCTCGCCGCGAACATCAATGCGATCGTCAACAAAGTGTCGCAATTCCTCGTGGGCGTTGGGGCATCCGTCCTCAAGGGAGCGGGCGGAGTGGTCTTCAGCTTCTTCCTGATGTTCCTGACCATGTTCTTTCTTCTCCGGGATGGCCATCAGCTCATGGAACTGATCATGGCCACCAATCCGCTGCCGGCTGAGTATGCTTCCGAGGTATTCACCAAATTCAGGGATCTCAGCTTCGCCACCTTTTACGGCACCATCCTGACTGCCATGGTGCAGGGGGTCGCCGGCGGCCTGCTTCTGTGGGCACTTGGGATCAGCTCTCCGGTCTTCTGGGGGGCGGTTGTCAGCCTGGTTTCGCTCGTTCCGATCGTGGGAACACTCCTCATCTGGGTCCCCATGACCGTGTACCTGCTGATTACAGGGCACTCGACCAAGGCGATTTTGCTCGTGGTCATAGGGAGCCTGGCTGTCGGATCCATCGACAACCTCCTGAAGCCCATGATCATCCGGGGGCGGACGTGGAACTGCGACGCGAACCCGCTCCGGACCCGGGCGGCGGCAGACAAGCGGCAAGCGGGTAGGCCGACTCCCGGGGCGAGTTCCTACCCGATCACCCGATCAGAACGATATGCAGGTCCATCACGTTCGTCCGGGTCGGACCCGTCACGATAAGGCCACCAGTGCGCTTGAAGAACCCGTGGGAGTCGTTATTCCCCAGGCATTGTGCGAGAAAATCAGCGCCGGACTTGAGTGA
>JAFNAH010000159.1 GCA_017860075.1 Acidobacteriota bacterium
CCGACCGGGAGCATGAAGGTCGCTGCGGCAAGAACAAGGCAGGCAGAGAGAAGAGGCGACGCGGATCGCATGGGCAGGAAATTCATGCAGGCCTCCGTTGGACAAAAGTGAGACAGAAGGCAAAACCCATCGGACGGCCGGGAACCTCCGGCCGACTTGGGGCCAAAACCATTTATACACTCGAAGCAGTCCGGATGTTTCGCACAATCCTCATCGTACGTGCACAAGACGCGGCGGCACGATAGAATGCACCGCGGTTTCACGGATCTCTATCTGACAGAAGACGCCGTCCCTATATGCATCGAAACCTCCTCGCCACCGGCTGGGCGTCCTTCCTTACCGATGTCTCGACGGAGATGATTTATCCGCTCCTCCAGGCGTTCGTTGCCATGATCCTTTCCGGGCGGAGAGCGTTGCTTGGTCCGGTTCTCGGGATCATTGAGGGAGTGTCTGAGTCGACTGCCAGCCTGCTCAAGGTCTTTTCGGGCTTCTATTCCGACAGGGTCCGTTCACGCAAAGCACCGACGATCGCAGGCTATTCCGTCTCGGCTTGCGCCAAGGCGCTGCTCTTCCTGGCATCGCGAGGCTGGTACTTTGTCCTGCTGTCGCGCCTGTTCGACCGCGTGGGCAAGGGGATACGGACTGCTCCGCGAGACGCCCTGATTTCGGAGTCGGTGCCACCCACGCAGCAGGGTGCCGCCTTCGGCTTCCAGCGAGCGATGGATTTCGCCGGGGCAACGGCGGGCGTCGCTATCTGCTACCTGGTGAGCCTCAGGTACCTCAATCCCGCGACCGGCACGCTGAGAGATCTCGGGTCCTTCTATCTCCTGTTCGTCTTGTCGGTAATCCCTGCGTTCGCTGCAGTCTGTTGTCTCTTCTTCGCGCAGGAAACGAGGCAGGCGCTGCCAGGCGGGCAGGATGCACCACGCCCAAGCCTCGACTACCGGAAGTACAATCGGAGGCTCCAGGTCTTCTTCCTCGCGCACCTCGTTTTCACGCTTGGCAATTCTTCGAACCAGTTCCTGCTGCTGCGCAGCATGGATCTCGGCGTTGCCCTGCCGAGCGTGATCCTCATGTATATGGCACATAATCTCTCGACCGCGCTCCTGTCCCGTTACCTGGGCGGATTGTCGGACCGTGTCGGCAGGATCGGGATCCTGATCTCCGGTTACCTGCTTTACGGCATCGTCTACGGAACTTTCGGCCTGGTCACGAAATCCGGCTCAGCATGGCTTTGGGCATTCTGGGTGCTCTAAGGGGTCGAGGGCGACGGCGCTTGGATTCTTCCAGACCTTAGAGGGTGTAGCTTTGCTTATATCGAGCGTCCTGGCAGGGTTCCTGTTTTCGCTCTCGCCCGCGGCGCCGTTCATTTTCGGAGCCATCACCAGCATCATCACTGTCGCTATCCTCACGCAGATACGTCCCGGGATCATGAAAGCCGCGACGCAGTTACCCGTCCAGGCTCCTTTCTCATAGCCTGCCGCGGCTCATCGATTCCAGGAGCACGACCCTCTCAGACTCTCCCGACGGGAGCGGGTCATAGAGACGGCAGACGCCGTTGCTCACGGTAAGAGCCCGCGCTGCCTTCTGGATGAACGGTTCAATGTCGTGGGTGGCGATCACAACGGAGGCACCGTACGCCAGCGCGCCGTCGATCCACGCCAGTATCTCTTCCCTCATGGCCCGATCCATTGATTCCAGTGGTTCGTCCAGGAGGATGATATGAGGATGGGCGATCCACGCCGCGGCGAGGACCGCCCGGCGTCGCTGTCCCGTGGAGAGCTCGCGGATCGAGCGTTGTGCCATCCTGCCGAGCCCGACGCGGTCCAGAACCGACGCGCCCCTCTCGAGGGATTCACCCCGCAGGCGGCAAACCAGCCTGATAACATCGCCGATCGTCGCATATGGCGTCAAATCAGGCTGTTCCGGCACGTAGGCCAAACTTCGTCGCGCCTCGACCTCGTCGATCCAGAGGTCGCGGCCTTCGAGTTTCGCCGTCCCCTGGTCCGGCTTCTCGACTCCTGCGACAAGCTTCAGCAGGGTGCTCTTGCCGCAGCCGTTCGGCCCCAGGAGCAGCGTGAGTCCGGCTTGAAGATCAAGGTCCACGCCTCTCAGGACCGGCTCGCCCTCCCTGTACCAAAAATGCACCTGTGCCAGGCGGATCATCTTCCGCTCCACGAGAGTGAGTCACCGGCGCTGGCATGATGACGTTCGACCCACCTGGTTGCCTTCAGGCTCACATCCGCCTTGCGGGCAGCCAGAAAGGCAGCCGGCGTTGCGGCGAGCCAGATGATCCACGTCCAGTCGACCAGGGCGACGGTTGCAGAGACGAAAAAACCTTCCAGCAGCAGTCCGCCGGCGCCGGTCTTCCGCTCTCGCGCCCTCCTCACGAAAGACGCACCCCGAAGCGCAAGTACCGGAAGGACAGCCGCCACGTGGAGTGCGGCGCCGGGATCCAGCGCGCCTGCGAGAATGATCACAGGCAGCCCAAGAGCCGTCAGCAGCATCGCGTCCGCCAGTATCCGGTTAGCGGCTGACCATGGCAACGAACGGGCCCACGGCCACACGGGTCTGCGGACCAGCAGCCGGTCAACGATCCCGGAAATGAAAAACGTGAGAGACAATGCACCGCCGAAGCGGGCAACCCCGGCAGCTATGCCGGGAGGAGGGGTATTGTTCGCCGTAAAAAGGAGCGCAGCCCCGATCGGAACCAGCGAGACCATGTACGGACCCGCTGCTGCGGGACCAAGGGCGCGCATCGCAACTCGGGCACTGAAAAGCGGGCCAGCCGGTCGCAGGGCTCTGGCGGGCGGGACGTCGCGCAGAGTCCCGGCCACGAGATCGACTGCCGCCAGCAAAATCAGCGCGAGAATCATCCACACCCAGCCGCCTGCCGTGGCGCAGATCGCCGCCGCCACGGAGAGCGACGCTGTCATCGGCTGTCTCCGGGACGGCACGGCGGCAAATGCTCCCGCGACCAGCAGCAGCGCAAGACGCAGCACAGGCAGAAAAATGGTACGGCCGTGGGTGTGTGCGACAATCGCAAGCAGAGAGAGCAGGATGGCAAGCGGGACTTGAACAGTGACGAGAGCGAACGTCAGTCCCCTGCGGTTTCCAACCTCGCTCAAGGGGAGGTGGCGCACCCAGCCGCTCAGGCCTGAGAGCATCAATGGAGCAGCCCACGCCGGAAGCAGGAAGCAAAGGCCGCCCAGCAGCATGTATATGGGGATGGGCGGCTGCAACGCAAACACATCCGTGGCGATACCGGTAACGAAGGCGATCGGATACATTTGCAGAAAGACGATGATCAGGAAGGCGGAGAAGAGGGGGGTGAAGGCACGGACCGCAACACGGACGCCTACCCTGAAATGAAACAGCAGCAGCGCCTTCATCACTTCATCATAGCATCGCTCGTTGCCTCGCAGTACTCGGCAATCTGGCCGTTGGCCGTGGAGCCTGCAATTTCAAATTTTAAATTTGAAATTTGAAATTGAAGGGGCCGCCCGGCTACCAGATGAACTGAGCACCGAAACGGAATGTTCGGCCGTCGTTGAGCGTGTTGGTTATCTGGCCGAAATTCCCATTCGCCAGTTCCGTCCCGGGCTCTGCAAACTGCGGGGTGTTGAACAGGTTGATCGATTCCGCGCGCAACGTCAGTTTCATGTCGTTGCCGAAGCCCCATGTCTTGGAAACCATCGCATTTACGTTCCGAATCCCGCCCTTGCGGAACGTGTTGTGCCCGAGATCGGCGCTTTCCTCGGTCGGTTGCATGAAGCCGAAGGCGGTGCGTGGCAGCATCAGTCTCGATGTGTCAGGATTGCCGACGGTGCGCCCCAGCACCGAGGCGTCGATGAGATACACGCGATCGTTGCCGTTGCCATCCACGTTGCCGTACCCGGGGGCGTCCGAACCGGAGACCACGGTGAAGGGCATTCCGGTCTTCGCCAGAGCGACAGTTGAGATCTCCCAGCCGCTCGTCAGGCGCCGAACCCACGATGCGCCCGGCGCGGCAGGTATTTGATAGTTCACTGCGCAAAGCAGCGCATGAGTCTGGTCGAATGAGCTCAACCCCTTCATGTCCCGGTGCGTCTCGAACTCCGACTGGCTGCGCGAAACCCGCGAATCGTTGTCGTAAGCCGTGTTGGTATAGTTGCTCCCGAGGTCGATGGCCTTGCTGAACCAGTAGGAAGCGTTGGCCGACAGCCCATGCCATTGAGGCATGACCAGCGAGGCGCGTGCCGCATCGAAGTAACCATCCGAACCGTTGAGCACCCAGCGGTGCTCCGCATGGTAGGGATCGGCCCGCCGGTCATTGATTGTGGCTGTGGTCTGCGGGATTCCCGGCACCGCGTGGGCCCGATTCAGATACCACATGATCAGGAGCTTGTGAGATCGGCTGCCGACATAGCCGAATTGGAACCGCAGAACCTGTGACCAGTTCGGCTCCCAGGCGAGGTTGTATTGATGGGAGTACGGAACGGCCAGTTCGGGGTCCAGCAGATAGAGATTCGGGCGCGCGTCCGGGATCTGTCCCGTCTGGGTCAGGCCGCGCATCGGGTCGCTGAGATCGGGCGCCATGACAACGATCTTCACGCTGCCGGGGGGACTGAATCGCACCTGCTGAAAAGTAACCGGGAAGATCTGCCCGTACTGCAGCCCGTAGCCTGCGCGCGTGACACCCCAGCGCCCGGGCAGTTGATAAGCCAAGCCGAACTGGGGAGCGAAGTTGTTGCAGTCGCAGTCGTACGGGATCACGTTCAGTCCGTTCACTTCGTAAGGACTCGGGGACGGCTCATAGCGCAGGCCGAAATCGAGAGTGAGGTTGGAGCCGGCCTTCAAGACGTCTCCGACATAGAAGTTCATATCCCAGTTGCGGAAACCGCGGTGTACGTTCCCTATCGATACGATGAATTGAGATGGGAGACCGAGGCGGAGGTTCGTGATTGCGTCGTGGCCGAAATCGTTCGCAAACGAGAAGAATCCGCGGTGCGCATCCGTCTCGATGCCGTTAAACTGGCGCCGCGTCAGACCGAACCCGGCACTCAGAGTGTGGGGACCGCTGAGGTGTGTGATCTGCCCCGCATAGCGGAAGAGGTTCTGCGCCCTGTCGATGGGGATGTTGCCCTGGGGGCCCAGCGTCTCGAGGCCCGAGGTGGAGACCATCGGCCCGACGGCGTTTTCTTCGGGATTCAGCTGCGACCGCAAGCGGTCGTAACCGAACGAGAGGCTGGTCAGGGTCGAGTCGGACCACTCGCGGTTCCAGCCTATGCGTGCGGTGTGGAACTTGTTATTTGTGATGGGATTCTGCCCGGCAACCAGTTCGAATGCATCGACGTCCTGGGAAGTAAACGAGTATCGCAGGTAGAGCCGGTCGTGCGCCGACAGGTCCTGGTCCAGGCGGACTGCGCCGTTGTTGGTGTCGATGGATTGCGGTGCATTCGTGTTGAGGGCCCGGGGGTTGATGTCGGTGCGATTCGGGAGCTCGAGCGGATATGCATCCAGGAAACGGGTGACTATCGCCCTGGTCGTCGGATCGGTGGCAAGGGGCGTCCGCTCGTCCGGCCTGGGCACGAGGACGTTGCCATTGACGCTGCCGCGCGACTTGAGCTGATTTCCCTCGAAAGTCAGCCGGGATCCTTTCCAGAGGGGTGCCTGCAGGACGAATCCATAGTCGTTTTCGTGGGCGGGCTTCACGTCCCCGACCTGGAAAAACGAGCGTGCGCTGAAGATGCTATTGAGGTGGGAGGCAAATATCCTGCCGTGGAAACCGGAGCCACCTGCGGCAGGGATGGCAAGCAAAGCCGAGGGGGCGTTGCCGAACTCCGCGCCAAAGTAATTGCGCGACGGCAAAAACTCGCGGACCACGGTGGCCGTCGTCCCCAGACGAACGTTCAGCTCCTTGAGCGCATTGTTATCAACCGGATTAAAGTAGATATTTTCGTTCCGGCGGCTCTCGCCTGCCGCTGTATCTGTCTTCCCGACCAGGTTCAGCTCGACCCGCTTGCCCGCGTCCGCGGGCGCGGCTTCATGCTCGCGCTTCTCGTCCTCGGCCTGCTTATCTTCAACCTTCCGCTGCGCCGGTGCGTAGCGGTTGCAGAACAGGCCGCCAATGATGGAGGCAAACAGAACAAGTCGCGGAAGCCTTCGCCTGGAGATACCCATTCAGTCGTTTCACGAATTGGGAGGCGGGCTCCCCAATTCCTCCT
>JAFNAH010000006.1 GCA_017860075.1 Acidobacteriota bacterium
GGAGGCGTAGCCGGAGGCGTGGTCGGCGGTATTCCGGGCGGAGTCGTGGGTGGTGTTCTGGGCGGAGTTCCTCCCCCACCCCCACCCCCGCCACCCCCGAAGCCGGTGAAGCGCGAGCCGATCCGCGTCGGTGGCAATGTCCAGGAGTCAAAGCTTATCAAGAGGATTGAGCCGGTTTACCCGGAACTTGCAAAGAGAGCGCGTGTATCGGGAGTCGTCATCCTCCAGGTGACCGTTGACGAGGAGGGTAGTGTTTCCGACATCCGCGTCCTCAAGGGGCATCCGCTCCTGGACGAGGAAGCCATACGGGCTGTGAGGCAATGGAAGTACTCGCCGACACTCCTCAATGGAGAGCCGGTTCCAGTCATTGCGACCGTTACAGTAATCTTTAACTTGAGATAATAAGTTCACCTAACTCTAGTCGGAGGTCAGAGTAAATTCATGGGACAGATCAACATAGTCGAGTTGTGGAACTCAATGGGCGGGATTGCCAAGGGCGTCGTCGTCGTCCTGGGCATCATGTCGGCCTATTCGATCAGCGTGATGATTGAGCGAGCCATCACCTATCGACAGGCACGCAAGCAGTCGCGAGTCTTCACCCCTGCGGTGGCGGAATGCCTGAAGGAGGGCAAGATCGACGAAGCCATCGCTCTTGGCGAACAGAACAGCAAGAGCCACCTGGCGAAAGTCCTGATTCCTGGATTGCATGAGTTGCAGGCGCATTCCAAGAGCAAGGATATCCCCGGTGAAACCATCGAGGCTGCCAAGCGAGCTCTCGACCGCGCGACGGCAATCGGTATCGAGGACCTGAAGCGCGGCCTGGGCGGCCTGGCTACCATCGGGTCGACCGCTCCCTTCGTGGGGCTGTTCGGAACGACGATCGGTATCATCAACGCCTTCCAGGGCATGAAGACCGAAGAAACCGCGGGTATTGCTGCGGTCGCGGGCGGGATTGCTGAAGCGCTGGTGACCACCGCGTTCGGGTTGTTCGTAGCGGTTCCGGCCGTGTGGGCGTTCAACTCGTTCACGAACAAGATCGAGACGTTCACGGTCGAGATGGACAACTCCTCTTCGGAACTGATCGACTACTTCATCAAGAAACGGAGTCAGAGCAGTGTCTAAACGCGGCTTGGGAATGAGCGGTGTCAACGCCGAAATTAATGTCACGCCCATGGCGGACATTATGCTGGTGTTGTTGATTATTTTCATGATTACCACTCCGCTGCTGCAGACAGGTATTACTGTCAATCTTCCCAAGGCCAAGAACCCGCTTGACGCTCCGGAAGCCGACAGCAAGGATGCAGTGATCGTGGCGCTCAACCGCGAAGGCAGGATCTACCTTGCCAAGACGCCGGTGAGCGAAACGGAGCTGCTCGATGCGTTGGCGAAGAAGTTCTCAGGGGGAGAAATCAATAAGACCATCTTCCTGAAGGCGGACTCGGCGGTGGCCTACGGTCGTGTAGTTCAGATCGTAGACAGTTGCCGCAGGACCGGGGTGGAGCGCATCGGTCTGATGGCCGAGAAGGAAAAGTAAACACAGCAGCAGGTGCATCCGGCTGAGTTGTGCCGCAGGGCGCCCCGATTACCCGGGGCGCCCCCCGGCAGACAACGACGGCAGTTGCCGCGGGCGGCCAGGCCGGTGGCGGCTGGGGTGCATTTTGCGGATTTTGATTTGCCGTCTGTGCGGCCCTTCGGCGGCGTTCCGGTTCGGACGCGTACGGAGTCCGGTTGCCTCGTGCCGTATAGAGGCAATGAACGAGACGGCTCGAGTGATGGCATTGCAACATAGCGGGTCAGCTTGGACGCAGGTACCCGTGTTTTGACAGGCGGACTGGTTTGTCCGTTACAGAAAGGTAGGGTTTCTTCCCATGTCAATGGCAGTCGGCACCAAGGGGGGTCCCAAGTGTGATATCAACATCACGCCCTATATCGATATTCTGCTCGTGCTCCTGATCATCTTCATGGTTATCACTCCCGTCCGGCAGATGGATCTCGATGTGAAGGTTCCACAACCGCCTCCGACGGACCAGACGAATCTTCCGGTTGATCCCAGCGTGATAGTGGTTTCAGTCGGAGACGCCGCGCAGATCGCGGTGAACCAGGAGCCGGTGGATATCAGCGCTCTGGGCCCCAAACTGCAGGAAATCTACAGCGCTCGTGCAAACAAGAACATGTTCATCAGCGCCAGCCCCAAGCTGCCTTACGGCGACGTCGTCAAGGTGATCGACATCGCGAAGGGGGCGGGCGTAGGTGATATCGGTTTGATCATAGAGGCTATCCAGTAAGGCTCTGCCTGGAAGCCCAGCATACGCATGCATTGGAGGCCCTAGTTATGAAGTTGCAAGGGAAGTGGCTGGCAATCCTTCTCCTCGTGTTGATGTTACCCCTGTCCGGATGCGGTTTCGTCCAGAGGCTGCGATCGCGGGACGCCCTCAACAAGGGTGTCAGGGCGTTCACCGAGCAGAAATATGATGTTGCCGCGAAGTTCTTCGAGGAATCTATCCGGCTGGATCCCACGTTCAAGATACCGCGCACATATCTTGCGACCACGTATACGTCCCAGTTCGTGCCCGGTTCGCCCGATCCGAAGAGCAACGAGATGGCGCAGAAGGCGATCCAGACCTTCAGGGACGTCCTGGAGATGGACAAGGACAATCCTGACGTTAACTCGATGGTCAGCATCGCCAGCCTGTATTACCAGCTGAGGGATTACGATCAGTCGAAGACCTGGTGCCGGAAGATCCTGGAAGCGGATCCCAACAATGCCGAAGCGCTCTACCGGATAGCGGTCATCGACTTTGACGATTCGCTCAAGAAGACGGGGCTGCAGGGTGAAAACGTCGAGTTCCTCAACAGCGAGGAAAAAGCCCATACGCTGGCAGACATACAGGAAGGCTTGACCGCCCTCGATCAGGCGCTCAAGATCCGCCCGGACTATTTCGACGCGATGGAGTACCAGAACCTCCTGTGGCGCGAAAAAGCGAAGTTCGAGAAGGACGAGAAAGTCAAGAATGAACTGCTCCGGCAGGCGGATATGGTGGCTCAGAAGGCTCTGGCTCTTCGTCTGAGGGCCCAGGAAGAAGAAGCAAAGAAGCCGAAAAAGCTGGGCGCAAAGTAAAAGCAGCAAACGATTTGCAGGAGCCGGGGGGGCCTGTCCCCCGGCTCTTTTCTCTCTCCTTCTGCAGCCTTTCTTCGCAGTAGCTCCTCCTCTATAATCAAGCAATAGAGCGCTTGATAACGGCATGATTCGCTACGAGGACCTGTCAGAAAAAGTCCTGGCCAATCACCCCGAGGCCCCGATGGAGATGGTCCAGCGGGGCTACGTGGTTTCCGCCAAGTACCACAAGGGCCAACTCCGGATGAACGGAGAGCCGTATCTCACTCATCCCCTTGAAGTAGCCAACATTCTTGCCGAGCTCAAGCTCGACGCCGTCACGGTCACAGCCGGGCTCCTCCACGATGTTATCGAGGATACCCTGATGTCTCCCGAGGAGCTGCGCAAGCAGTTTGGCGAGGAGGTCTACCAGCTCGTCGACGGGGTGACGAAGATCTCCCAGGTGCAGTTTACGTCGCGCCAGGAAAAGCAGGCCGAGAATTTCCGGAAGATGCTGCTTGCCATGGTGGGAGATATCCGGGTCCTTTTCGTCAAGCTCGCCGACCGGCTCCATAACATGCGCACCCTACAGTACCTGGCGCCCGAAAGCCGGGAACGCATCTCCAGAGAAACCCTCGAGATCTATGCCCCGCTGGCGCACCGGCTTGGAATGGCGCGCATTCGCGGAGAACTGGAAGACCTCGCTTTCAGCTTCCTGGATCCGGCGGCCTACCAGAACACCGTTGCACTCATCGAAGCCCGGCGGGCGGTGAGCGAAGACTTCATCCGCGAGGCCAAGGAAACCATCACGACCGAACTGGTGGAGCACAGGATTCCCGCCCACCTCGAGAGCCGGATCAAGCGAATCTACGGTGTTTATAATAAGATGCGGCGGCAGAAGATCACCATAGACGAAGTCTATGACTTCATCGCCATCAGGGTGATCACCGATACCGTACGGAACTGCTACACCATCCTGGGTATATTGCACAACCTCTGGAAACCGGTCCCTGGTCGAATAAAGGACTACATTGCCATTCCGCGGCCGAACCTCTACCAGTCTCTCCACACCTCCGTCATAGGGAAGAGCGGGCAGCCTTTCGAAATCCAGATCCGCACACAGGAGATGCACCGCGTGGCGGAAGAGGGCATAGCGGCGCACTGGAAGTACAAAGAGGGTAAGACGGGTGCAGTGGAGGGCGAGGAACAGTTCCGCTGGCTCCGCCAGTTGATTGATGCGCAGAGCGACATCAAAGATGCCAGGGAGTTTCTTACCAGCCTGAAGGTGGACCTTTACCCGGATGAGGTCTACTGCTTCACGCCAAAGGGTGAGGTGATCACGCTGCCAAGAGACGCGACCCCGATAGACTTCGCGTACGCGATCCACAGCGAAATCGGCCACCGGTGTGCGGGCGCAAAAGTAAACAGCCGCATTGTTCCGCTCAGGCACAAGCTCAAGAACGGCGAGGTTGTCGAGATCATCACGGCGAAGGACGCCAGCCCCAGTCGCGACTGGCTTGCGTTCGTCAAGACCTCGAAAGCTCGAAGCAAGATCAAGAAGTGGGTCAACCAGAAGGAGAGAGAAGACGCGGCCGATTTGGGACGGAAGCTGCTCGAGAAGGAGGCACGCAAGTTCAAGACCTCCTGGAAGCAGGTGCTGAGCGGCGGGGCCCTCCCGCGTGTACTCTCCGATCAGGGAATTCCCAGGACCGAGGACCTCTACCCGGAGGTGGGATTCGGGAAGATGGCACCCAGACAGATTCTCTCCGCGCTCTTCCCGGATGTTTCGCCACTGACCGAGGAAAAGGCCAAACCTTCGCCTATCGCTGCCGTGGTCCAGAAAGTCCTGGGCCGGGGCGAGTCGCCTATCACCGTAAAGGGTCAGGACGGCTTGCTGGTCTACCGGGCCAAGTGCTGCAACCCGATCCGGGGCGACGAAGTAGTCGGCTACATAACGCGCGGAAAGGGCATCTCGGTGCATACGACCGCCTGCCCGAACGTTTCCCATTTCCTGGGTTCAGAGAGACTGACGGACGTCGAGTGGCTCAACGTCCCCGGGGATGAACTGTTTTCAGTCAGGCTTGCGATCTCAGTGGAAGACCGGCAGGGAATCCTGGCGGAGATAACATCCGCAATCTCGAACCTCAAGACGAACATACGCGAGTCCAGGTCTTCGACGGACGGTGGAAAGGGTTTGGTCGAAGTCACGATCGAGATACACGACACGAAACACCTGCAGAAGGTCGTCCAGGTCCTCAAATCCATCCGCGGCATCCAGGACGTAGACCGCGTCGGCAAGGCGGTATGAGCGAAGCAGCCGCGATGCAGGACCGGATGAGCCCGTGTGATCTCGCCGCAGGTACGGCACGTCTGCGGCACAGGCATCCATGACGGGTTTGGCGGCGGCTGCCTTCCCGTAATAGCGATATCTACAAACGCAGTCAATTGAGGAGCTGGCAATGTACGAGCAGATCGAGACCGAACATGCCCCCCTGCCTATCGGTCCGTATTCTCAGGCGATCAGGGCCAACGGCTTCATCTTCGTTTCGGGGCAGATTCCCATGGACCCTGAGACGGGAACGATGGTGACGGGCAGGGCTGGCGAGCAGACGCGGCAGGTTATGAAGAACATCGCCGCCATCCTCGAATCCGCGGGCAGCGGTCTTCAGAAACTGGTGAAGACGACGATCTTCCTCACGAGTCTGGAAGATTTCTCCGAGGTGAACAGGGTGTACGCGGAGTGTCTTGGAGATGTCAAGCCGGCGAGAGCGACGGTGGAGGTGTCCCGCCTTCCCAGAGACGCCAGGGTCGAGATCGAAGCAATTGCGCTCGCCTAGACCGCCTTCTGGACCTTCCCTGACCGCAGGCAGCGCGTGCAGACGCGCACGCGTTTGACCGAGCCCTTCTCCAGGATTCGTACGCTCTGGAGGTTGGGATAGAACTTCCTCGACCTGACGTTATGCGCGTGTGAGATGGTGTGCCCGAAGACCGGAGCCTTGTGGCAGACATAGCATTCCATTGGCATGGTGCACTCCTCTGGCAAAGCGGGTAAAGATACCAGCCCGGACCCCGCTTTTCAACAACATAGAAGAACCAAACAAATGAGTCTCGCCGCGGAGATGGAGGGCGACCGCCTGAGATTGCGGCCATCTCCGTTTCGTTCGTTCGCCGCCGCGTGCGCCTCGTCCCGAGCGTGACGCGCCGGGAAGCCCGGGGCCGCCGCTACCCGGTCAGGTCCTCCCCTCCGTCCACTCCGATTACGTTGCCGGTCAGCCATACCGAATCGCAGCGGGAGAGAGAGACCAGCACTTCCGCAACGTCTTCGGGAGTGGTCAGGCGCCCGCCGGGGTTGTATGCCGTCGCGTGTTCGAACATCCGGTCGCTGCCCGGTATCTTCCGCGCGGCGGGCGTGTCGGTTACACCGGCCCGGATCGCGTTGGCACTGATGCCGTGCGGGGCCAATTCGAAAGCGATTTGCCGGACATGGGATTCGAGGGCCGCTTTTGCGGCCGACACGGCTCCGTATGTGGGCCAGACGCGATGGCCCCCTGCGCTGGTCATGCCGAATATTTTCGCCCCCTTCCGGAGGAGACCTGCGGCAAACAGGTCCTGCGTCCAGTAAACAAGGCTGTTCGCCATGACGTCGAGCGTCATCGCCATGTCCGCGGTTTTGATGGCAGTCTCACGATCCTCGGCGAAATACGGCTTCAGGCTGCCGAAAGCGAGCGAGTGAAGCAGCACACCTATGCCCGACGCACCCGGAGCATCCGCACTCTGACGCTTGCAGGCCAGGATCACCTCTGCACGTCTCTCGGGATCCGCCGCATTTACGTTGAAGAACAGCGCCAGCCGACCTGCCTGCTCGATGTCCTGGACGACCTTCTCGGCATTGGGCAGTGTAGCCCTGCGGTCGAGGTGAACCCCGACTATATCGAATCCGTTGCGTGCCAGAGCCCTGCACGCCGCGGCCCCGAACCCGCTGGATGCCCCCAGAATCAGGGCCCATCTTCGACGAGACTCCGGTGATACCCCCAATCTCACCTCCTTGCTCATTACCGTGCCCGCAATTCTATTGAATCCCGGGGTGCTCTGCAATCGGGGAAGCGTCCGATTGCTTCAACCTCGGCCAGAGGGCAGGCGGCGAAGTTCCGGCGGTCGGACCGCCGGGGTCCGTAACGGGCCAAAAGCTTCCCGCGGTCCCTGCGTCCGGGTATATAATGCGCCGCCGGGGCAAATGCTCCGCGCTCCGATCTTCTGATCACTATGCACAAAGGCGTTGGCTACGGCCTGATCCCCTACCGTTTTCTGGGTGCCACCGAAGTGTTCGTACTCAGCTTCGCCGTGGCCATCGTTCTCGGTGCGCTCGCTCTTATGCTGCCAAGCAGCACGGTCTCAGGAGACATCAGTTTCATCGACGCCCTCTTCACCTCAACTTCGGCGGTATGCGTGACGGGGCTGACGGTGGTGGATACGGCCACATACTTCACGCGCAGCGGCCAGTTCATCATCATGTGCCTGATTGAGCTGGGCGGGCTGGGCATAATGACTTTCTCGATCATCCTGCTGATCATCACTGGTCGCAGACTGTCGCTGCGGGACAAGATGATCCTGCAGGACGCCTTTGTGCCTGTACCGGTTGTCGAAGTCCGCTCTCTCGTACGGCGGCTTTTCATCTCCACCCTCGCCATTGAAGGACTCGGTGCGGTTGCACTCTACCTGTTCACACCGGACCGCGCGGTCTTTCCATCCGTCTTCCATGCGGTCTCGGCCTTCTGCAACGCAGGCTTTGCGCTCAAGTCCACCAACCTGATGGCATACCGTTACAACGCAGGGGTCAACCTGACAATATGCTCCCTGATTGTGCTCGGCGGACTCGGCTTTTTCACGCATATCGAACTTGCCAGGAGGTTCGGCCGACGCAAGACGAAGAGGACGATGAGCGCACACAGCCGCCTCGTGCTCGCCGTGACGGCCTCGCTGATCACGGTGGGAGCGTTCGGGTTCTACGCGTTCGAGGCGGGGAACGTTCTCGCCGGCGACGATTTCAGTGGCGTGCTGCTCGCTTCGCTTTTCCAGTCGGTCACCGCGAGGACCGCCGGATTCAACACGGTCGACTTCGGGCATCTGGCAAGTGCCACGCTGTTCTGGATCATCCTGCTGATGTTTATCGGTGCCTCTCCCGGCTCGACGGGAGGCGGCATCAAGACCACCACCTTCGGCATTCTCCTGGCCATGGCCAAGAGCCGCTACCGGGGCGAGGATGGCGTATCCGTCTTCCAACGCACCGTGCCGGATGAGACTGTTTCCAAGGCCCTCTTCATTCTCATCCTGGCCTTCGCGATCGTCACCGCCGCTACCCTCGTGATGGCGGCAACCGAGGCCGGGGACGAACCTTACCTGCGCAGCGGGACTCGCTTCATTGAAGTGATGTTCGAAGTCGTGTCCGCTTTCGGAACGGTCGGCTTGAGCACCGGCCTTACGCCGAGGCTGAGCGGGCTTGGTAAGTTCATCCTCGTTTTGGTAATGTTTGTCGGTCGAGTCGGCCCGCTGTCAATTGCCGCATTGGTAGGCCAACGGAAGGGTGCTGCCAGGTACCGGTACGCTGAAGAGAACGTGATGGTCGGATAGTCTCGCTCGCGAGAGACTGGAGGCGGAGGTTATGAGACGTTTCGCGGTGATCGGGGCCGGCACATTCGGGGCGGCCATGGCCGAGACGCTCTACGAGGAAAACAACGAGGTCATCCTCATCGATATCGACTCGGCAAGAGTCCAGGACATGCAGGATTCGGCCACGCAGGCCATCCAGGCGGATGCGACGGACATGGAAACCCTGAGGACTCTCGGCATCAACGACGTGGATTGCGCCATAGTCAGCCTCGGAGAACGAATCGACCTGAGCACGCTGGTTACTCTTCATCTCAAGGAGATGGGTGTGCCCGAGATCGTGGTCAAGGCCACCACCGTTGAGCATGGGAAGATACTCAAGTTGATCGGCGCCACGGAAGTGATATTCCCGGAAAAGCAGATGGCGCAGCGCGTGGCGCGGAGGCTCAGCGCCCCCAACATCTACGACCAGATCGCGCTGGCCGATGATCTGTCGGTGCTCGAGGTGCTTGCTCCGGCAGAACTCGTGGGCAAGACTCTCAAGGACCTTCGACTTCGTGACCAGTACAAGGTAAACCTGATCGCAATCCGGGAGCCGACCCCGCGCGGGGAGATGCACACCATCCTGCCGAGAGCCGAGTTCCGGATCCGGGAGGATCACGTTCTTGTGGTCGTTGGGCTCGACGAGGACATCGAGGTATTCAAGGGCATTTCGAGGCACTGACCGGTCCGGGTGGCGCTCTCAGGCAAGCCGCCCCCGCATCGCCGGAAATCGGCTGCGGACAGCAGCCTCCGATTCCGGAACAGTTTCCTTGCTCATTTCCGCGGATTCACGTTAGATTCTCTGTAGGACGCATCCGTCAATGCAGACCCGGAAGATCGAAACCATAGGGGTAACAGGGTCGGGCACCATGGGCAGCGGCATTGCCCAGGTATTTGCTCAACACAGGTATTGCGTCCGGATGACCGATGTGAGGCAGGACCTGCTGGACAGGGGCCTTGATACCATTCGCGGCAGCCTGGACAGATTCGTGCAGAAGGCCAAGCTGACGGCTGCAGACCGGGACGACGCCCTGAAGAAGATCTCGGTATCAACCGGGCTCGGCGAGCTTCAGGATTGCGATCTGGTCGTCGAGGCAATTTTCGAGGATCTGGAAGCAAAGTCCGCACTTCTCAGAAGTCTGGACCGAATCTGTAAGCCGGAAACGATACTTGCGAGCAATACCTCATCTATTTCTATAACCAGGTTGGCAGCGGCGACCGGCCGGCCGGCGCAGTTTATAGGAATGCACTTCATGAACCCGGTTCCGATCATGCAACTGGTCGAGGTCATCCGGGGTCAGGAGACATCGGACGATACGTGCCGCACGGTCATGAACATGGCCCGCGAACTCGACAAGACGCCGGTCGAGGTTCTGGACTACCCGGGATTTGTGTCCAACCGGATCCTCATGCCCATGATCAACGAGGCGATCTTCGCGCTGATGGAGGGTGTGGGATCGAGGGAGTCGATCGACACGGTAATGCGGCTCGGGATGAACCACCCCATGGGCCCTTTGACGCTTGCCGATTTCATAGGGCTTGACGTCTGCCTGAACATACTGCGTGTTCTGCAGGAGGGATTCGGGGATCCCAAGTACCGTCCCTGCCCGCTTCTGATTCGAATGGTAGATGCGGGCCTGCTGGGGAAAAAATCAGGACGTGGATTTTACGATTATCGCACTCCGGAAGGGAAATGCTGATGGCTGAGGATCGAGCAAACAAGAATAGAGCAATCGAGATGGCACTCACCCAGATCGAAAAGCAATTCGGCAAAGGGTCGATCATGCGGCTCGGTGACCGGGGAGAAACCACGGGGATCCAGGCGATCTCAACCGGCTCGCTGTCGTTTGATGCCGCCCTGGGTGTAGGCGGGTTCCCGCGCGGGCGTGTCGTCGAGATCTTCGGGCCGGAGTCGAGCGGGAAGACGACCATCGCGCTCCACGCCATCGCGCAGGCACAGAAGGCAGGCGGAACGGCGGCGTTCATCGATGCGGAGCACGCGATGGATGCCAAGTACGCCAAGATGCTTGGTGTTAACACGGACGAACTGCTCGTGTCGCAACCCGATAGCGGGGAACAGGCGCTCGAAATCGCGGAGGTGCTCGTGCGGAGCGGGGCGGTCGACATCCTTGTCGTCGACTCCGTCGCCGCGCTGGTGCCCAAGGCCGAGCTCGAGGGCGAGATGGGCGACTCGCTGCCGGGGCTTCAGGCGCGCCTCATGTCCCAGGCGCTCCGGAAGCTGACGGCCATCGTCGCCAAGTCGAACACCTGCATGGTGTTTATCAACCAGATGCGCGAGAAGATCGGCGTCATGTTCGGGAACCCCGAGACGACGACCGGAGGACGGGCGCTCAAATTCTATTCGTCCATCAGGGTTGATA
Organism: Acidobacteriota bacterium; assembly: GCA_017860075.1. Taxonomy (GTDB): domain Bacteria; phylum Acidobacteriota; class UBA6911; order UBA6911; family UBA6911; genus JACADW01. The sequence continues at coordinate 11,122 of JAFNAH010000006.1, forward strand.
TTCGGAGAATCGCATCCATCAAGGAAGGCGAGCAGGTTGTCGGAAACCGCACGCGCGTCAAGATCGTCAAGAACAAGCTCGCACCGCCCTTCCGGGACGCCGAGTTCGACATCCTGTACAACCAGGGCATCTCGTGGGAGGGAGACCTGGTCGACCTGGGCGTCGACCGGAAGCTCATAGAGAAGAGCGGGGCGTGGTTCTCCTACAAGGGGGAGCGCCTCGGCCAGGGACGCGAGAATGCCAAGGTCTTTGTGCGTGAGCACCCCGATATCGCCCAGGAGCTGTCCACGAAGTTGCGGGAACTGCTGGGCCTTGCCAAACCGGCTCCGGCTCCGGTCCCGGCAGTCGCGAAGGCGAAGGCCTGAAACACGGCTCGGCGACCCGGGCACAGCAGCACCCCGGCTGCATGTTTGCTCCTTCTGCCTTGCTGCGATAGAATGCTGCTGCGGAGCCGGCCAGGCAATCGCGGTCCTGCATAGCGGGATCGAGGAAAGTCCGAACTCCACAGGGCAGTGTGCCTCGTAACGCGAGGGAGGGGCGACCCTACGGAAAGTGCCACAGAAAATACACCGCCTCCGCTCACGCGGCGGTAAGGGTGAAAAGGTGCGGTAAGAGCGCACCGCGTCACTGGCAACAGTGGCGGCACGGTAAACCCCACACGGAGCAAGGTCGAATAGGGGAGCGCTCCCGAAAGGGATCAAGGGCGGCCCGCCCGATGCTTCCGGGTAGACCGCACGATCGCTGGAGTGATCCAGCGGCAAGATGAATGATTGCCGCCTTCGCAACCGCGAAGGAACAGAATTCGGCTTACGGTCGACTCCGCACCAGCCCTCAGGGATTCACAGCCACCAGCCTGCCGTAGGCTCTCCCCAGCTTTACCTGGATTTCGAACATCACGGGTAGCCTGCGTGCGTCCTCGCTCAGCCAGATCCTGAACTGGCCGCCCTCCCGGAAAAGCCCGCCCAGCAACGCAACGGTCTCGATGCGGAAGCTCTTCACAGGTCCGGCATGCCCCTCGATGGTTTCGCTCTTCACGACCCGCGTCTCAACCCTCTTTATGTTGTCGTCATCCCCCAACACCCACTGGTCCCGTGAGCCGATGTGCAGGTCCGCCCGTCTGAGCGCGTACACGGCGGCAAAAACATCGCGGACGCAGGCGGGGATGTCATCCACGAACCTGTCTTTGTTCACGTGCGGCGGCGACTTGGCGACATCGGTATCCAGGATGTGAAGGCGGCGCGCTTCGGGGTAGTAAGTCACGTCTATGTCGCGCTTCCTCTTCCCTTCGCGCACACGCTTCTTGACGGTGTAGGTGCACAGGGTCGCCGGATCCGCCAGCGACTCGAAGGTATCGTTGACCTTGACGCCGGTGAGGCTGGCCAGGGTTCCGCTGGAACGCGCCTCGAAGGTGATTGGCGCCGCGGGCTTCTCCCCGTAAAGGGTCGTCCTGCCCAGGCTGAGCCGAAGCTCCCCGGCCTCCATCTCGGGCAGGAAGAACAGGTACCAGGGCGGATTCCATACGACTTTGTAGCGAAGGGTTTCCCCGGGTGAAAATGGAGAAATCGGATCCGGATCCTGGCCGGAGCCGGCATCGGGACAGAACCCGGGGGCTGAGAACGAGAAGGACAGGACCGCTGCCACGACCAGAACCCGGACTGTCGGGGCCCCGACAGCAGGAAAGCCTCTGCCCTGGGGCGCCACTACTGCCTGTGTCCTGGCAATCGAAACCTTGCGGAACACCTTCACGCTTCCTCCAGGCGCCTGAGCACGGCGGCATAGACCTCATCGACCGAAATATCCATACACTCGTTCGCGGTGGGGCAGGTCCTGCCATGGCAGTAGCTGCATGGCAGCGGATGCACCAGAGCCTCGTCCCGGGTCGACCAGGGTCCGTTCCTCGCCGGCGAAGTGGGCCCGAAGATGCCGACGACAGGCACGCCGAGCGCACAGGCAAGATGAAACGGCCCGGTGTCCCCGGAGATGAACAGACGCGCACGCTTCACGAGGGGA
>JAFNAH010000160.1 GCA_017860075.1 Acidobacteriota bacterium
AGGAGCTGCATGACCATAGTCTGGGCGGCATCCTGCCGATCGACAAGGAACACCTTGCCGGGGCCAGCAGGACGCGGGGGAGGAATAGTCCTCGCCGGCCTCTCCCCGCCGCTCCAGCTGCCGAAGTACTCCTGCGCAAGCGCCGTTGCCTCAGCTGGCGTGACGTCCCCGACGAACACCAGGGCCGAGCTGCCCGGCTTCCAGTACATCTGATGGAAGCGCGCCAGGTCCTCGCGTGTGAGCTTCTCTATTGTCTCCGGCAAGCCGCTCGCCGGCGTGCCGTAAGGGTGGTCAGCGCCGTACGCAAGCATCGGGGCGACGCGGAATCCGATCCCATAAGGATCCTCAGACTCCTGGGAGAGCTGGTCGAGTCGCCGCTTCTTCTGCAGGTCAACTTCCGATGCCGGGAATGCGGCGTTCATCGCAACATCCGCCATGATCGCAAGCGCCGGCCCGAGATTCCTCTTCAGGACTTCGACGTTCAGGCCTGAGCTCTCCCTGTCGGCCCAGGCTCCAAGGGAAGTGCCCAGGTCGCCCATCTTCTCGTCTATTTCGAGCGCCTTGCGGGTGTTGGTTCCCATTCGCAGGGTGCCTGTCGTCAGGCTCGCGAGACCGGACTGACCTGCGCCGTCGTCCACGCTGCCGGCCCTGGTGCAGAGCCTGACCGCAACCTTCGGCAGGTCTCGGCGTTCGACGACATAGAGCTCCATGCCGTTGCCGAGTCGAGCCGTCTGAACCCGCGGAGCCTGGAATGGACGGTCCGGCGCGAGCGGCGGTTCCTTGGAGCGATCCAGTACCACATCCATCGGTTTGCCAGACGTTTCCGGCTGGAACCGCACCGTCACTTTGTTGGGGATCGCCAACCATGTCGCCACGACTTCCCGGATGTCCTCGGGTGTCGGCTTCCTGTGCCGCGCGACGTCGCTTTCGAACTTGTCAGGATCACCGAGGAAAACATTGTACTGGTTGAAGCGGTCGGCCTTGCCGCCGAATCCGCCGATCCTTTCGAGCCCCGTCACATATTCATATTCCCATTTGGTCTGTGCGCGCTTGAGTTCTTCCGGCGTCGGGCCCTCCTGCGCCAGCCTGGAGAGCTCACCTGTGATGATGCGCTCGATTTCCGCCACCGACGCTCCGGGCCGCGCCGTCGCCCAGATCACGAAACCGCCGGCAGCCTCCAACCCGAGGGTCATGGCAGTGACATCGGAGCAGAGGCGCTTTTCGTACACGAGAGTCTTGTTCAAGCGGGCCGAAAGGCCGCCTGTTAGGATGGTAGTCGCCAGTTCCAGTTCTGCATCGCCGGGATCAAAGTAGGCGGGAGCAACCCACGCCAAGTACGTCCGCTCCTGGGGCACGCGGTCACTGACTTCGATTACCTTTGGGCTGTCGAGCCGAGGAATCCACTTCGGCGGACGGTCGAGCGCGGGTCCGGCCGGGATGCCCCCGAAGTATTTCTCGACAAGCTTTCTGGTCTGCGGTATGTCGATATCGCCCACGATCGCGAGCGATGCGTTATTCGGCGTGTAATACGTCCGGAAGAACTCCTTCACGTCCTCGGCGGTCGCAGCCTGCAGGTCCTCGTGTGTGCCGATCACATCGTTCGCATACGGATGGCGGTAGGGGAACAGATTCTCGACAACCAGCTTGATCCAGCGCCCGTAGGGAACATTCTCCAGGCCTTGCCGCCGTTCGTTGCGGACCACCTCGCGCTGGTTCTCGAAACGCTCCTTATTGATAACGTCGCCGAGAGTCGCCATGCGGTCGGATTCGAGCCAGAGCAGGTTCTCCAGGTTTGCAGACGGGGCGGTGACGAAATAGTTGGTCCGGTCCCAGTCGGTCGTCCCGTTCACCCCGCCTTCGAAGAGGTTCGCCCCCGCCTTTTCAGCATAGGTGAAATACTTCTGGTTCGCGTTCTTCGATCCCTCGAACATCATGTGCTCGAACAGGTGTGCGAAGCCGCTGCGACCGACGCGCTCGTTTTTCGAGCCGACGTGGTACCAGATATTCACGTGGACCATGGGAAGTTTCCGATCGACATGCAGGATCACCTGCAAGCCGTTCGACAGGGAGTACTTCTCGAACTCCACTTTCGGCAGGTCCAAGCTGCCCTGGGCGAAGAGCGCGATCGCGCAAAGTAATATCACAGCCGACATCAAACACATATTTCGCATGGTTTGTCCTTAAGATTGGGGTCGGACCACGTTAAGTGCCTGAATCTCCTTTGCATAATGCTAATTGTGCTCGTTTCTGAGTTGGACTGCAGCCGATTTTTGGCATCGATTCCGTCATCGGTTCGTGCTTTGTCTTCCCCGCCAAGTGCGGTGAGACGTTGTCGCGAGTGAAGGGCGCACTTGGCTCGGGGGTCTTCACCGCGACAAGAAACGCTGCCAAAAATCGGCTGTAAGGGACTATCTAACATTTCGAATCTGTACTATCTCCTGGGAAATCAGTCGGTTATCGTGGTCCGACCCCGAGCGTCACTTCGAAGCTGGTGGCGAGGAGGATGTCGTCGCAGGAGCTTCCCACCATGACACGGAACGTCCCGGGCTCCACGACCGGCTCGAGATTACGGTCCAGGAATGACAGCTCCTCGCGCCCCAATTTGAATTGGACGGTCCTCTTCTCCCCGGCCCGGAGGACGATCCTCTCAAATCCCTTGAGTTCCCGAACCGGCCGGGTGACGCTGCTGACGAGATCATTCACGTACAGTTGCACGATTTCCGCGCCTTGCCGCTGGCCGGTGTTCAGGACATCCACACTGACCTGCACTTCACCCCAGGGTCCGATCTGCGCGGGTGACACCTTCAGGTTGCTGTACTCGAACTGGGTATAGCTGAGCCCGTGGCCGAAAGGAAACAGCGGGGAACCGGGCATGTCCACGTACTCCTCCACCTGCATCCGGTCGCCGTTCCATTTGCCCTTGGTCGGCTTGAAGTTGTAAAAAGCCGGCAATTGCCCTGAATGGCGCGGGATGGTGACAGGAAGCTTCCCGCCGGGATTGTAGACGCCGAACAGAACCTCTGCAATTGCGCGTCCGCCAAGTTCTCCCGGCAACCACGCCTCGACGATCGCGGGAACATTCTTCGCCGTCCAGCGGGTCGAGAGCGGCCTGCCGTTGACCAGCACGACGACCGTCGGCGTGTTTGTGGCGTAGACTTCGCGAATCAGATCCTCCTGCACGCCCGTAAGGTCCAGGCTGGCCACGTCGCGGCCTTCGCCGTTACTTCCCCTGTCAGGGGAGTAGCGCTCATTCTCCCCAACGACAACCACGGCCACATCGGCCTGCTTTGCAGCGTTCACCGCTGCTTCAAAACCGCTTCTGTCCGTGCCCCAGACGCCGCACCCTTTCGCATATAACACCCTGGTGCCGCCCGGCACCGACTCCTTGATCCCATCGAGGACGGTGACGACGTGCTGCGGAATCGCGTGCGAAACATAATCGCCGAGCAGGTTCCTGGCATGGTCTGCATTGGGCCCGATGACCGCGATGGATTTCAGATCCTTGCGCAGCGGCAATAATCCGCGCTCGTTCTTGAGCAGAACGATGCTTTCGCGCGCGGCGCGAAGCGTAAGATCCTGGTGTTCCTGCCGGTGCACCGTGGCAATCGCGCGGTCAAGTTCGACGTAGGGCCGCTCGAAGAGTCCCAGCGCGAACTTCTGCCGCAGGATGCGGCGCACCGCGCGGTCGATCAGATCCATGGAGACTCTACCTTCCTCGACGTTCTCGATGAGCGGCTTCATGAAGCCGGCCTCGTAGGAAATGCCGACATCGAGGCCCGCCTTCAGCGCGATGGCACCCGCTTCCTTCTGGGTGGCTGCCACGTGCTCCCACACAATGGTGCCGATCCCGCTTCCCTCCCCAAGCACCAGTCCGCGAAAGCCAAGCTCTTCGCGCAGGATCTTGGTCAGGATCTGCTTCGATGCGTGCGTCGGGATGCCGTCGATGGCGGGATAGGTCGCCATCACCCCCAGGGCTCCTGCCTTCTTAATACCGGCCACCCACGGCGGAAGGAAGACTTCACGCAGCATCCGCTCGGAGATCTCCATGGCTCCTTTCTCAACACCGCTCACTGGCTGGCTCTGCCCCGGGTAGTGGCAAAGCCCTGCCACAACCTTGTCCCCTGCGGAAACGTCGTCGCCCTGGGCGCCGCGCACGATCGACTCGGCGATCCGGGCGCACAGATAGGGATCTTCGCTGTACCCCTCCTCGTTTCTACCCAGGCGCGGGTCGCGATTGGGCTCCACCACCAGAGTGAACAGCTGATGGATCCCCACCGATCGAGCTTCTCGTGCCGCAGTCGCGTAGATCTCACGGACAAGTTCGGGATCCCAGGTGCTGCCGATCCCCGGTCCCTCCGGGAAGATGGTGTGACCGGAACACATCACTCCGTGGGTTCCCTCTTCGGTCTGAAGGAGCGGGATCCTCAAGCGCGTCTTCTCGATCGCGATCTGCTGAAGCTCGTTGTAGAACTGCGCCTGATCGCGCGGGCCATCGCGCATGACCTCGTTGGCGGCGGTGAAAAAGCCCCCGCCCGGTCCGATTTCGTCCGTGTAAGTCCCCAGTGTGAAGCGCCGGAGGGCTTCCCGCTTGCTCCGGATGTCGGGTCCCAAGGCGTCTTCGTAGACGCAGGGCATGTTCATCTGGCCGACCTTCTCCTTCAGGGTCATGCGCGACAGAAGGTCTTCCACCCTGCGCTCGACGGGCTGAGCGGAATCCAGGTAGATGGGAGTCTGTTCTGCTGCCCGCAGGCAGAGCACAGTCACAGTCCAGGCGAAAATTTGTAGAATACGAAACCTCATCGGCGATGCCTCCCGCTAAGCTAGATTCTGCAATTCTGCAGGCTTGAACTCGTATGATACGTGTAATCGGTGCAATCCGTGACTGCCCTTTCCTTGGTCAGCGGAAGCGCGGAAGAGCCCGTCGCGCCAAAAGGAAATACGGTATCGAGCACGCTGCAAGCAACGACGCAAGAGTGAAGGCAGGGCGGTAGCCGTGGTGCTCGATGATGATTCCGAGCAGCATCGATCCGGATCCGATTCCTGTATCAAATGCGAGGATTATGCTCCCGAATGCCGCACCGCGCCTGCCCGGGTCGATTTTG
>JAFNAH010000161.1 GCA_017860075.1 Acidobacteriota bacterium
CATCTTTTCATCGAAGTGACGCTGCATCTATCCGAACCTCCCTGAAATGTACTGCTCCGTCCTCGTGTCGGAGGGATTGGTGAAGATCTTTCGCGTTTCACCCGTCTCGACCAGCTCACCCAGGAGCATGAACGCAGCATCATCGGAAACGCGCGCAGCCTGCTGCATGTTGTGCGTCACAATAACGATCGTGTAACGGGATTTGAGCTCAACCATGAGTTCCTCGATCCTCGCCGTGGCAATGGGATCGAGGGCCGAACAGGGCTCATCCATCAAGAGCACCTCAGGTTCGACAGCCACCAACCTCGAGATACAAAGTCGCTGTTGCTGCTCAGGCGTGAGCGACAGCGCGGAGACTTCGAGCCGGTCCTTGAGCGTGTCCCACAGCCCTGTCTGCCGCAACCCCTTTTCGACACGCTCCATCAGATCGTCTTCCCTGGCCAGGCTGTGGATCTTCGGCCCGTATGCGACGTTCTCAAAGACCGACAACGGGAAGGGATTGGGCCTCTGAAACACCATGCCGATACGCTTGCGAAGCTGGCGCAGGTCGATGTGATCGCCATAGATCGACTTGCCGTCGAGCAGGGCGTCGCCCGCGATGCGCACCCGGGGGATTATCTCGTTCATCCGGTTGAACACGCGCAGGAGCGTCGATTTGCCGCAGCCGGAAGGACCTATGATTGAAGTGATGGCCCTTGGCCGGATGGCCAGATTTACGTTGATCAGGGCCTGAAAGTGGTCGTACCACAGGTCAAGGGCCCTGGTCTCCAGTATGGGTGCCGTGTTCTGGATCATGCGTTCTATCTTAGCCAAACCTGCCGGATATGTAATCTGCCGTCCGCGCATCCCGAGGAGTTGTAAATAGCTTCCCGGTTCTTTGGTATTCGATCAGCTCCCCGAAGAGGAAGAAAGCCGTGTGGTCGGACGCGCGTGCCGCCTGCTTGACGTTGTTCGTGACCAGGATGATCGCCAGGTTGGACTTCAGCTGCTGCAGCGCCTCCTCGATCCTGGCGGTCGAGATCGGATCGAGCCCTGAGGTCGGTTCGTCGAGAAGAAGGATTTTCGGCGAAAGAACCAGGCTGCGCGCCAGGCAGAGCCGTTGCTGCTGGCCCCCTGAAAGGTTGCGCGCAGGCTCGCGGAGCCGGTCCTTCACCTCGTCCCAGAGGTAGGCAGCACGAAGCGCGGATTCCACCCTTTCATCATTGGAATCACGCGAGCCAGACTGGAGGCGCAGGCCGAAAGTCAGATTCTCATGAATGGTCATCGGCAGAGGAATGGGCACCGAAAAAACCGTCGCCACCAGCCTACGGATGAGAGCCACGTCAACGCCGGTACCGTAAATGGACTTGCCTTCGAGCAGGATTCTGCCCTCGATCCTCAGGTCCTGGTCCAGCTCGGCCATCCGGTTGAGGCAGCGCAGGTAGGTCGACTTGCCGGCTCCCGCCGGCCCGATGATCGAAAGTATCTCTCCTCGCCGCGCTTCCAGGGAGATTCCCTTCAGGATCTCCAGCCTGCCGGCACGCACGCGGAGATCGCCCGTCCTGATCAGGGGCGCCTCGCCGACCGAGGCCCCGGCGTCGGCGATACCCGGGTCAGCGGCCATATCTGAGCCTCTTCCGAATCCGGGCGCGGATCATGATCGCGGTGAAGTTCAGCAGGAAGGTCAGCATCAGCAGGACGAGAACCGTCGAATAGAGGATCGGCTTGGTAGCTTCGACATCGGGAGACTGTGTGGTCATCACATAGACGTGGTAGCCCAGTTCCATGAACTGATCGTTCAGCCGGCGTGGCAACTCCGGCAGGAAGTAGGCTGCGCCCGTGAACATGACCGGCGCGACCTCGCCGGAGCCCCGGCTCACCGCCAGGATGCCCCCGGTGAGGATGCCGCCGACTGCCTGTGGCAGAACGATCCTGCTGATCATCTGCCAGCGAGTCGCACCCAGTGAATAGGCGACTTCACGGTAGCTCTGGGGAATGGCGCGGAGCGCCTCCTCAGTGGCGACGACGACCGTCGGCATGGTCAGCAATGCCATCGTCAGCGCCGCCCAGATGATCGCCGGCTGGCCGTACACCAGGCTGCCCCCGAAAAACGCGCGGTCGACCCCGCGCCCGATGAACTCGATGAAGAATCCGAGCCCGAACAGCCCGAAGACTATGGCAGGAACGCCGGCCAGGTTCTGAATCGCCAGCCGGACGACGTGCACCATCCTGGAACGTTTGGGGGCATACTCGTGCATGTAAATGGCTGTAGCCACCCCCAGCGGGATCACGGCGATCGTCATCAGCAGCACCAGTGCAAAGGTGCCGAAGATCGCCGGGAATATACCGCCGCCGGTCATGCCCGCCTCCGGCGCCCTGGTAAGGAAACCGACCGAAAGCCGGTCGAGGCCGTGGATCAGTATGTTCCCCAGGATGATCGCCACCATCGCGACGATGATGACACAGGCCAGCGCCGCGAGGCCCTGCAGGACTGCGCCGGTGATCCTTGTCTTGTCGAACATGGCGTCAGGAAGCCCCCTGGAGTTTCTTCTGCAACCGCCCTACCCACCAGTGCCCGAAGAGATTGAGCAGAAATGTCAGGACAAAAAGAGCGGCCCCAAGGAAGAACAGCACATGGTAGTGCGCGCTCCCTACGACCACTTCTCCCAGTTCCGCAGCGATCGTCGCGGAGAAGGTGCGGATCGAATCTACCGGTGAAAGGGAGAGGATCGCGGCATTGCCCGATGCCATCAGAACGATCATGGTTTCGCCGATGGCGCGGCCGAAGCCGAGAACGCACGCGGCGAGCACGCCAGGCATCGCGGCCGGCAGGACCACGCGCCATGCGGTCTGCCATGAGGAGGCCCCCATCGCCAGCGAACCCTCACGGAACGTCTGAGGTACGGATGAGAAGGCGTCTTCCGCGACCGTGTAGACGATCGGAATGACGGCCAGGCTCAGGCCCAGGCCTGCGGTAACGGCGTTCAGGCGATAGGTCCACCCGAAAACCTGCTGCAGCCAGCCCGCGAGTACCATAAGGCAGAAGAAGCCGATCACGACGCTCGGTATGCCCGCCAGGAGTTCGATGGCCGGCTTGACCACCTCCCGCACCCACGGGTGGGCAAATTCCGCGGTATAGAGCGCGGCCGCGACGGCCAGCGGGATCGCGAAGAAAACTGCTATGACCGTTACCTTGAGCGTGCTCACGAAGAGCGGCAGGACCGAGTATTTCGGGACCTCCGATACCGGCTGCCACATGTACTGGGGGCGGGCCCCCGGCTTCGCAGGCTGGGGAAAAAAGAGAGTGCTGAGGCTGGCCTCCTTCTGAACCTCCTGGGAGGTCAGGATCGGCAGTGCCTCCTTGCCTATGAATATGAAGATCAGCACAAGGGAAAGAATGGCCAGAAAGGCGCTCCCCCTTATGACGATCGACGCCAGGCGGTCGCTCAGGGAACCCGCGAAACCTGCCCTCGGGAGCCGAACATCCGTCATTTCCGGACCAGGGGATAGTACCCCACCGCTTCGCATATCTTCTGACCTTCGGGTCCCAACACCCAGTCTACGAATGCCTTCACCTCACCGTCGGGTTCCCCGATTGTATAGAAAAAGAGGCTCCGTGAGAGCGGATATTGCCCGTTCCGCACTGTCTCCAGCGAGGGGTGGACAGCCTCGGAATTCTCGTCGCGCTTCACGGCGATCGCTCGAATCCCGGTGGCGTACGCAATTCCTCCGTACCCGATTGAGGCCAGATCCTTGGCAACGGCGTTGGCGACCGCCGCCGTACCGGGCAGGGTCTGGATCTCGCGGGCAAAATCCTCGTTCCCGAGCACATGCTCTTTGAAGAAAACATACGTGCCGGAATTGTTCTCGCGGCTGTAGGCCACAATCTTCTGATCCTTGCCTCCCAGGTCACGCCAGTTGGTAATCTTCCCTGTGTAGATCCCCTTGATCTGCGGTTCCGAGAGAGACTGGATCGGAGAGGACTCGTTCACATAAACAGCCACGCCGTCCAGGGCCACGGGGATCTCCTTGACGTCCTTCCCGTGACGGCTGCGGACCTGTTCTTTTTCCTTGTCCTTCATCGGCCGCGAAGCCTCGCAGATGTCCGTGCCTCCGTTGATCAAGGCGGCAATCCCCGTACCGGATCCTCCGCCCGTAACCTGGATCCGCGTTCCCGGATGCTCGCCCATGTAGGTTTCCGCCCAACGCTGACCGAGGATCACCATCGTGTCGGACCCCTTGACGGTGACTGCCTTGGCGCCTGTGCCCGATCCGCCGCCACAACCTGAAACGATTAGGGTTACGACTATCAACGCCCCCGGCATTGCCCAGCCTCTAGTTTTCACAATTCCTCCCTGAATGAACAAAAGAGTGTGCGACAGGAGTGTGAGCAGATGACTAGGGTCTTGTTAAGATTGGGTTAACGCGGGAAGTCGTTGACTGGACAACACCTTGCGGTCGAACGCAAGAGCCCTCGCTGTCGGCATCGGAATCGGCGTCCCAATCGCAATCGGGAATCGAAGCCGACGGGCGACGGACTCGGAGGAAGCGGTTTGCGCCATTCGATAACGACACCGATGGCGATCCCGATTCCGATACCGACCCCGATGCCCACGCGGAACACCACCCCGCAACTGGCGGAACAGTCCAGCGCCGTAATGTCTTCATGGCTCCAGGTTCATTTTGTGGAGCAGGGCTCGAAAGCGAGGATCGTCACGGATCGGGTCGAAGAACCGGTAGCTCTTGATCGGCATCATGAATTGATCGCATTCTTCTACCGCCCGGTTGAGCCACTCGAAGGCTCTGCCTGTCTCTCCGAAGCCGAGGTGGATCCAGGCGTAGCTGGTCGGCGGGACGTATCCTCTCGCTCCCATGTCGTGGAGGTGCTCGAGCAGGGCGCTGGCTTCGTCTGCCTTGCCACTCAAGGCCAGCGTGAGTCCAAGCCAGCCGGTCATGGCGGCAGACCCTCCAGACGCCTCAAACGCCTTGCGATGGGCAGAAACTGCTTTGTCCAGCTCACCCTGGTCGCGGTACGTGGAACCTATGGAGAGATAGGCCCAATAGGCATTCGGGTCGATTTCGAGCAATCGCCGGGCGGCCTCGAGCGTTTTTTCA
>JAFNAH010000162.1 GCA_017860075.1 Acidobacteriota bacterium
TAGAGATAGAACCAGCTCATCTCCTGGTGATCCAGGTTTCCCTGCCGCTTCCGGGCGAGTTCGGCCAGGGTTTCGAGATACTTGCGCTCAATGGTCTGACGCTGGTTCAGTTCCGACTGGTATGTAAAAAACAGGCGGGAGAGTTCGTGGCGTTCTTTTTCCTCGAGGTACTTCCGGTGGCGCAGCAACGTTTCCAGGTTGAAGGAGAACTTTTTCATATCGTATCCCCTGTGAGAGTGTCGACGGCGGCAAAGGCGTCCTGGCAGCCCACCCGTTCATTGCTCCGCTGAATCAGAAAGTTATTGACCGGGTCGATCTTCTTGAGGGCTATGTCGATCTTCGGGTTGCTCCCCTTGACGTAGGCCCCGATGTTGATCATGTCCTCGGCTTTCTGATAGGTCGAAAGCCATTCTCGAATTCTGGCGGCCTTCGCCTGGTAGGTCTGAGGCACCAGTTCAGGCATCAGACGGCTGACGCTCGACAGCACATCGATGCATGGATAGTGATTTCGGGAGGCGAGGTCGCGGCTGAGGACTATGTGGCCGTCCAGCAGCGAGCGCACCGCGTCCGCGATCGGGTCGTTCATGTCGTCGCCTTCGACCAGGACGGTATAGAAGGCAGTGATGCTTCCTCGCCCGACGAAGTTGCCGGCTCTCTCGAGCAATCTCGGCAGAAGCGCAAACACGGAAGGGGTATATCCCTTTGATGACGGCGGTTCGCCGGCGGCGAGCCCTACTTCGCGTTGGGCCATCGCGAACCGGGTGATGGAATCCATCACGAGCAGTACGTCTTTGCGCTGATCCCGGAAATACTCGGCCAGTGTCGTGGCCAGCATGGCGGCGCGGATGCGGAGGAGCGGCGGTTGGTCGGAGGTCGAAACAACCACGACCGACCGCTTCAGGCCGTCCTCGCCCAGGTCTCGTTGGATGAAGGATCTGACTTCTCTTCCGCGCTCGCCGACAAGGCTGATGATCGAAATGTCCGCTGACGTATTGCGGGCCATCATCCCCAGAAGCGTGCTTTTCCCGACACCGCTGCCGCCGAAGATCCCGATACGTTGTCCCTTGCCGCACGTCAACAACCCGTCGATGGAGCGAATGCCTGTTCCCAGCACCTCGTCGATGTTGCCTCGATCCAGGGGATTGGTGCCCAGGGGCTGCAGCGGGTATTCCTCTGCGGTATCGATCGGCCCCAGGTCGTCGATGGGATTGCCCATGGCATCGATGATCCTGCCAAGCAGACGGGGTGTTACCGGGACGGTCGACTGCCTCTTCCTGCAGACCACTTTGTCACCCAGCTTCACGCCATGCACCTTGAACAGCGGCATCGAGAGGACGTAGTTGTCGCGGAATCCGATTACCTCTGCGGGGATGCTTCCCGTGCGGTCGCTGCCGACGATCTCGCACAGTTCGCCCACTGATACCGGCGGGCCCTGTGACTCGATGACGACGCCGACGGCCCGTCGCACCGCTCCGACGGTCTTCACCGGGTCCATATGGCGCAGTCTGCGCAGGTACCTGCTGAGATCAACGGTCTCCGGGTTCATCATCCGACCTGTCTCTGGCCTTCGAAGAAAGCCCGTTCCACCTCACGGAACTCCTCTTCGATTCTGGCATCCACATCTCCGCAATCGGTCTGCACGAGGCAGCCCCCGCGCTCGACCGACTTGTCGGCCACGAGAGTGACCTCATGCCCGCCGCCCTCCTCCTGTACCCAGCCCGGGTGCTTTTCGAGGAGGAAGTTGCAGTCGATCGGGTTGACCCGGACGGTGACCGAGGAGCGCTCGGAGACACGGCCCAGCGCAACCTTGACCAGTGTCTGTATGATTTCGGGGTCGGCCTGTATTTCCCGATGCACAATCTTCTTGGCTACTTCGACGGCAAGCTTGACGACCTCGCGTTCCACCCGGCTGTAGAGCGAGGCCTTGTAGCGGCCGAGTTCGCGCAGGGAGTCGCCGTAACGGCGCATGATGGCTTCCGCCTTCTTCTCCGCCATCTCCATGCCTGCTTTTGCATCCCTTGAGCGCAATGGTCAGGGTCTTCTTGTCGATGCGCTGGATGATCTCGCGCATGCCCTGATCGTCGATGAGCATGACATCGTCAAATACAAACATCAGGTTGCGGATGCTCAACGCCAGGGCAGGATTCTCGTTCTCGATCTTCTCGAGGATGGAAGCCGCCGACTTTGTCTCCATACGATTGATCAGTTCGGCCACCGCCCGGATGCCGCCGTATGATTCACGGTTGAAGTCGCCGAGGGACCTGAGTTTCTGTTCCAGGATGGTCGTGATCTTGCTGATGATTTCAGGGGAAATCTGTTCAAGGCCGGCCATGCGCATCACGATGTCGGCGCGCAGGGGAGCCGGCAGCGAACTGAGGAGCGCCGCAGCCTGGGAAGAATTCAGATGCGCCAGGACGAGCGCTATGGTCTGCGGCTGCTCTGATGCGATGAACTTGGACAGTTGCGCGGGATCGGCCTTCTGCAGGCTGTCGAAGCCGACCAGGGTGTTCTGCAGCGAGATGTTCAGGCGGTCCAGCAGTTTCTTGGACGCGTCGCCGCCGAATGCCTTGACGAGCAGCCTTTTCGCGAATTCGGCTCCTCCGCGCGCTACCAGCGTCTGCGCGGTGGTCATGCGATGGAACTCGTCCAGTACCGTGTCCGCAACCTCCGGGTCGATCTTCCCCAGGCGTGAGATCTCGCGGCTGATCTCCTGGACTTCGTCCTCCTGCAAATACCGGAAGACACCTGCGCTTGCCTCATCGCCCAGCAATACCGTCAGAATCGCGGCCTTCCTGATTCCTGCAACTGGTTCTTCCAACACGGTCTACGCCCTCTCTTGAATCCAGCTTCGGATGAGCTGCGAGATCATTTCCGGCTCCCGTTTGGCCCGGTCCACCAGCTTCTTCCTGAGAATCGCCGTCTTCCTGCCGCCCGCATCGACCATGCTCACTTCCCTCAGCAATTCCCGCTCGATCTGGTCGTCGAGCATCTCGAGATCCGGCAGCGGCTCCTCCCTGATTTCGCTCTCTTCGGCGTGCCCGGGGAGAGCCGGGTGTTCGGCGCCGGCCATAACCTCCTCTTCAGCATGGTGAGGCGCAGGCAAATGCTGCTGTGACATCTCGGCGCTCAGCTGGCCGGCAGGCTCATGAACCGCGGCCGGGAGAGTCCCGGAAATGCTGTGCAAGACCCGCGCCCGCACAGGCCTGAACAGGAACAGGTAGAGCAGAAGGAAGAGAACCAGGAATGAGACATACTTCATGCCCGGGACGATGTACGTCTGGTACTTTACGTGCCACGGGGCGGGAGGCGCTTCCTCCACGGGCCTGGACTCGGTGTAGAAAGCAACGTTTTCCAGAGTCACCGTATCACCTCGTTCCTTGCTGAAGCCGACTGCTGCAAGCACGAGTTCGCGGTAGGCGTCCAGTTCCGCCTGAGTGCGAGGCTGGTAGGACGTCACCACCTTGCCATCGGGGCTCTTTGAGTAGGCGGTCTTATGGTCAAGAATAACAGCGACGGAGATCCGGCGTACGTTGCCCTTGGGCTGCACGGTATGCCGGACCAGCTTGCTCACTTCGTAGTTGGTAGTCTCGTTTGTCCGGAGCCTCTCCGGTGCCGTGCCGGGCTGCTGGGAGGTGTTCCCTGCGACGTTGGACTGAGTCCCCGGCACGCCCGACGCGGTCGAAGCCGACCCGACCCTCTCTTCCGTCCTCTGCTGACTCAGTATCGCCTGCGGATTCGGATTGAACGTCTCCTCTGTCTGCTCGGTCGTGTTGAAGTCGAGATCAGCTGAGGCATTTGCGTGCACTTTACCCTTGCCGACCACCGGTTCCAGGATCGAGATCACCTTTGAAACCATGTCGTGCTCGATCTGCTCCTTGATGCCCGACTCCAGTTCGCTCCTCGCCTGGTCCCCCGTTTCCGCGGACTGTGACAGCAGCCTTCCCTGGTCGTCGACAACCGAGACATTGTAGGTGTGGAGGCCGGGAACCGCCCCGGCCACAACCCCCTTGATCCCGGCGATGGAGGACTTGGAAAGGTCCTCCCCGTTTCTCAGCCGGACCACCACGCTCGCCTTGGCTTCTTCGCGCTTTTCTTCGAAAACGGAGTCCTTCGGAAGCACGATGTGTACGCGCGCTTCGCTGATTTCGGTCAGGCTGGAGATGGTCCTGGCAAGCTCCCCTTCGAGGGCGCGCTGGAGGTTTACCTGCTCGGTGAAATCGGTCAGGCCAAACTGGTTCTTGTCGAAGATCTCGTACCCCACCCTGCCGCTGCGAGCCAGGCCCGCCCCGGCGACCTCGAGTCGCAGCTTATCCACCTCGGACTTGGGAGCGGCTACGAGAATGGAGGTCCCCTGAACCTGGAAATCCTTCTTGTCTTCTTTCAGCTTGGCGGCGATCGCCTGGGCGTCTTCCGGGTTCAGGTCGCGATAGAGAACTTCATATTCGATCCGGTTCATGTAGTAGACAAATGAACCGATGGCGGCGAGGGCGAGGACGGCAAGCAGCACGATCGTGGCCCGCTGGGACTTCTCGAGTCGCGACCAGATCTCCACGAACTGGCTTGGGAAGTTTCGGCTGCTGGCCATGTCGGGTTCTCCGGATTCGATGGGCCGTTTCAGGCCCGAACCTGGTAAGCGCTACACCTGGGTGCGCATGATCTCCTGGTAGGCCTGGATAATCTTGTTGCGCACCTGCATCATCATCTGAAACGACAGATCCGCCTTCTGCACCGCGATGAGCGTGGCATGGAGGTCCTGGCTCTCACCGGTCATGAGTTTTTGCACGGCCAGGTCGGATTGCTTCTGGGCGTCATTGACGGTCGTGATTGCGTCTCTCAGGGTTTCACCGAAGCTCACGCCGGACTGCTCTTTTACGAGCTCACGCGGCCCGCGAATCTCCGGCATCTGGAGGTGCGGACTGATGGGGCCGATGATTCCTTCCTTCATGGTTCACCTCTAGCGTGCTATGTCGAGCGTCTTGACGGCCATTTCCTTGGCAGCAGTCGTGGCTTGCACGTTCGCCTCATAGGATCTCGTGGCCGAAAGAATGTTGACCATTTCTTCCATCGCGTTGATGTTGGGATACAGCACATAGCCATCCTTGTCCGCGTGCGGATGGCCGGGTTCGTAACGTTTTACAGGATCACCCTGGTCTGCAACCACCTGGGCAATCTCGACGCCCTGGACGGCACCCATCGCCTCTCCGAACGCACTCTCGAAACTCTGCTGAGGTTCGGCGGCAGTGAACACCACATCCTTGCGGCGGTAAGGCTCGGTCCCCGCAGGTCTCGTGGTGTTGGCGTTGACAAGGTTGCTTATCAGCACTTCCAGCCGGCGTCGTTGCGCGGTGAGACCGGAAGCGCTGACTTCAATCGCGGTCATGAGGCTCATCAGCCTGCCCTCCCTTCCTGGATCGCACTGGAAATCGTTCGGAATTTCGAGCGCAGCAACTGGGTGGCGACCGCGTAGGTGAAGGACGTTTCGCTCAGCTTGAGCATTTCGCGATCGATGTCCACGTTGTTGTGATCGGCCCGCACCGGCAGGCCGCCGGTTTCAAAGACCTCGGGTTCCATTGCGATCGGAGCCCACCCCTGGAGGAGTCCAGCCTCAGGCTTCCTCGTGTTCAGCGGCAGCGAGTCCCCCGAGAGAATCTCCTGCATCGTCAGGTGGAACGAGACATCCTTGGTCTTGTAGCCGGGCGTGTCGATATTTGCGATGTTCGAGGCAACCACTTGCTGACGCCGGGAGAGCCGGGTCATGAAGTTCCCCATGGCTTCGGCCGTCGGATCCTGGATCAATCCAGCTTTCATTCAGATCACTCCGCCCGCAGCTGCAAAACACGGGCCCGACCATCACTTAAGCAAAAGTAGTGCCAGAGTGTAATTGCCCGCAATTTCATGGGTTTGGCTTGAATCAGTCACATCCAATCCCCGGCAACCGTCGAGATTCCGGCGCGACGGTGTCAAATCTGCGCCCTGGACTGGGCAAATTTTGCCGGCCGGTCCTGCAGTCCGAATTCATTCAATTTGTTGCGCAGCGTCCGCAGGCTTATGCCGAGCAACTTCGCAGCTTTGGTCCTGTTGCCTCCGGTCCCGTCCAGGGTTCTCTGGATGAGTTGCCGCTCCATGTCTTTCACGGTTGTCCCGACTGTGAGCGGATCGGAGGCAGCCTCCGCCGGGCCGGTCTCCTGCACCGCGTCCCCGGTAAGAAGCAGGTCTGCGGCCGTCAGGAGGGGGCCGGACGACAACGCCAGGGCGCGCTGGATCACGTTTTCCAGTTCGCGAACGTTACCCGGCCAGTTGTGACGCACCAGCGCCTCGACGGCGTCCGGGCCGCAACGCAGCCCCTCCTTGCCGAACTCCCGGCCGTAACGTCTGCAGAAGAAGTCGGCAAGCAGGGGAATGTCCGCCTGGCGCCGGCGCAGCGGCGGGATGGCCAGACGCACTACGTTCAGCCTGTAATACAGATCCTCTCGGAACGCCCCTTCCCGGACGAGCGAGTGCAGGTCGCGATTGGTCGTGGCAATGATCCGGACGTCGATCCTGACCGGATCCTTTCCTCCGATTCGGTCGACCTCCTTCTCCTGAAGCACACGCAGCAGCTTTGCCTGAAGTATGGGAGCCATCTCCCCGATCTCGTCCAGGAGGAGAGTACCGCGGTGCGCCAGCTCGAACTTACCGGGCTTGGATACCGAGGCTCCGGTGAAAGCCCCCTTTTCAAACCCAAAGAGTTCGCTCTCGAGCAGATTCTCCGGAAGAGCTGCGCAGTTCACCGCAACGAACGGGCCGAGCCGCCTCGTGCTCCGGCTGTGTATCAGGCGCGCAAACAGCTCCTTCCC
>JAFNAH010000618.1 GCA_017860075.1 Acidobacteriota bacterium
CAGGACCATTCCGTTGCGAGTGGGTACTGAAGCACCGAAGGCCGATGAGGAGACGCCCCTCGGATAGACTGCGATCCGGTGCTCCGCGGCGAAGCCGAGCGCAACCACTACGTCGGTCTCCTGCCTGGGCTGCACGACGAGCAGGGGGCGTGTTCTGAGCAGGGACTTCTCAACGAACCGTGGGACCCGCGCGATGTCGCGGCTGTAGTTCCGGCGCTCGAAAGCACCTGTAGCCACGCGGCACCGGTCCGAGAGCCGCGCGCGCAGTTCGGATGCGAGCGACTCGATTTTGCTGTCCTGCGCCGGCGTGTCGAGATCGGCGAGGCGACGCCAGTAGATCCGCAGACCGCCGCGGAGAAATCCGAAAAATACAAACGCGAGGACGTGCAGCGACGCGGCCAGCCCCAGCCGCGGCCGCTCACGGTCGAGCAGGCTGTTCAGCGAGCGCGGAACCTCCAAACCATATACCAGCCTTTGGTGTTCGGCTGAATTCCTGGCTCGTTCGACCCAGTAATCCGACCAGCTCACGTCCCAGTCTCCGCAACGAAGGATGCAACCCGCGATGCAACCTGACGAACCAGACTCAACCCCGGGCTGTCAACCCACCCAACGGCTTTCCGGCCGCGAAGAAGATAAGCGGAGGTCGCGGGACTTGCAATCCTTTTCCGCTTACACGCATGCCGCGTCAGAATCGGACTGAACTCGCAAGCGGCTATCAGGGTCGGTATCGAAATCGGGCGTCGCCGTCGCCATCGATGCCGACAGGGAGCAGGCCTCAATCGCGATACTCGTCATCTGACGATATCGAATGCCGACACCGATTGCGATCCCGACGCCGACAGCCGCTGGGGGAAACAACTGCTTGAAACTGCTTCAGCTTCGTCTAGAATGTCCGACGGCGACGGCGCGCCGCGGAAAGCGGGCCGCGCCAACCATTGGGATCCACGAAGCGGAAAGGGACTTTGATCCGTTCCCGGCCCTGCGGGACTGGGGACCGACAGGCCAAAGCCGGTCTACCTGATGGTCCTGTGTCTCAGCCTGGTGTTGGCAGTTCTGGTATCTTTACCAATCTAATCGGGAGGCAACGTTATGTCAGCTTTGAAGATCGGCTTTTATGGTCATGTCCGCCAGTACCACAACCTGAAGGCGGAAATCGACAAGGCCATCAGTGATGTCCTCGAGAGCGGCGACAAGGCCATCAGTGATGTCCTCGAGAGCGGCAGTTACGTCATGGGGCCCCAATTGGGGGTGTTCGAGAAAGAACTGGCCGTCTACTGCAAGAAGAAGGAGGCTGTCGGAGTCAACTCAGGGACCGACGCGCTGTGGCTGGCACTGATAGCCTGGGGCATTGGGGCCGGAGACGAAGTCATCACCACCTCCAATACCTTTTTCGCCACCGCAGAGGCGATCTGGCTTGCCGGGGCAACTCCGGTTTTTGTCGACATCAATCCGGAGACCTGCAACATCGACGTTAACCTGATCGAGGCTGCCATTACCCCGCGCACCAGGGCCATCATCCCCGTCCACCTGTACGGCCAGTGCGCCGAGATGCGCGCTGTGGCCAAGATCGCCAAAGCGCACAAGCTGCGGGTGCTGGAGGATAACGCACAATCACTGGGCGCCCGCGGCAACGATTTCGAAATCGGCGAACTGGGCGACGCAGTTGCCACCAGCTTCATCATCCAGAAGAACCTGGGATGCTTCGGGGACGGCGGCGCGCTCGTTACCGACGATCCCGACCTGGCGACGAACATCCGGAGGCTGCGAAACCACGGATCCCTCAAGCGCTCGTTCCACAGCATCGGGTACAACAGCCGCCTGGACGACATCCATGCCGCGGTGCTGCGCATCAAGCTGAGGGAACTCGACAAGTGGAACGACCAGCGGCGGGCCCTCGCGAAGCTCTACGACGAGGGGCTGAAAGGCACCTCCCTGAAGCTCCCCACCGCCCTCCCGGGATACCGGCATATCTACCATCTCTATGTCGTGGAGACGCCGCACCGCGATGCCCTGCAGCAGTACCTGCAGGAGCGGGGCATTACAGCCCTCACTCACTATCCGATCGCGATCCATCAGCAGGAAGGGTATCCGTGGGGACACAGTGCGCGGATCTCCGGCTCACTGAAACACTCGGAGCGATCTGCAGCCCAGGTCCTCTCTCTGCCGATGTATCCGGAATTGACTGTCGAGGAGGCTCAGGCCACGATCGACGCCATCCGGGCCTGGGACAAGTCCCGGAAGTAATCGCGCAGCCCTCAACTCAGGGCAGTATGCATGGCCCACGCGTGATCGCGGGGGAAACCCAATTCCCCCGCGATGCCGCTTTACGAACCACATCGGAGAGGCCCGATTATGACACCGAGCAGGAAATACACCGTCGTCGTTGCGGGTTGCGGCAAACGCGGGATGCATCACGCGGATGCCTTCGTAAAGAACGGGCGATTCGAGCTGGTCGGGCTCTGCGACATCGATCCCGGTCGCCTGGAGGCGGCAGCACGTCAGTTCGGCAATCCTGCCACCGGCACGGACGCAGGGGCACTGCTCCGGGACACGCATCCTGACGTTTTCTGTTTCTGCACGCTCCCCAACCTGCGGCTCGAGCTGATACGCAAGGGTGTGGAGCACGGCGCCCGGCTCATCGCTTTCGAGAAGCCGGTCGCGACCTCCACCAACGAAGCGCTGGAAATCATGAAGATGGTGCGCGACGCCGGAGTGAAAACCGTCGTCAGCCATCAACACCGCTACGGCGAACACTACAAGAAGGTCAAGGAAATCATCGCCAGCGGCGCGATCGGCCGCGTGCATACTGTCTACGGGACTGCCACGGGCTGGATGCTGCACATGCTGACCCACATGATCGACTACACCCGCTGGTTCAACGACAACGCGGAGGCGGAATGGGTCGT
>JAFNAH010000619.1 GCA_017860075.1 Acidobacteriota bacterium
TGAAGAGGCTGTTGTCCCGGGTCGTCCTGACATTCCCTTCAGCCACGGGCGCGTAGAAGCTTGGCCACCCCGTGCCTGATTCGAACTTGGTCTCCGAGCGGAACAGGTCGTTGCCGCAGCAGACACACTTGTACATGCCCTTCGCTTTAAGGTCCCAGTAGCGCCCGGTGAACGCGCGTTCCGTTCCCTTCCTGCGAGCCACCTGGTACTCCTCAGGTGACAGCTGCTTTTTCCACTCCTCGTCCGATTTGACTACTCTTTCGGCCAAAGCAACATCCTCCAGGATCCGACCTACATGTAGGTCCGGCCTGTTGAGGCGGTCTCAAAACTCACTGTGGTACGGGCTTTCAGCCCTCCTTCGTCTATCTATGCAATTCCTGGGGCTCCGCCCCAGGCTGGTATGCGGCGGGCCTTCGGCCCTTTGAACCGCATTCAAATCAGGATTTAGAGCGCTGAAAGCGCGTTCTCATACCAGCCTGGGGCGAAGCCCCAGGTTCGCGTGCACTCCCAGGAACCAAGGGCTGAAGGCCCGCTTCATAGAGTTTTGACACAGTCTGATCAGGCCGGACCTCCTTGCACAATCCCACTCCTGTTCGGCTCACTCAGATTGACATAGTCCACGCCGACCTTTCCAAGAGCATACCCGGTTTCGCGCAGGTAGTCGCCGTAGCAGGTCATCCAGTGGAATCCCCTCATCTCACGGAGCAGCGCGCGAAGTCGGGGATCAGGTTGGTTAACGTCTGGCCGATGCGCATTTCGACCTTGGGGGCGGCACCGTAATCGGACTCAAAGTGGGTCAGGATAAGAGCGTCTTCCTGGTTCTTGCCATCCAACTTCCGCGGAGCGGTGCAGTGTGCCAGGGTCACGATGTTCTTGTACGGGTAGGTCGGGTCGTTGAGGAAGACCGGCTTGCCCGAGATGTAGTGCAGCAGGATGCCCGAGGGTACGACGACAAAGTCCGACTCGCAGAAAGCCATATAGTCGTTGTCGTTCAGCAGGCTCAACGGCAGGCAGGCGGTGGTTTCGGATATGGGCATGATGGTGCCCATGCAGTTGTTGATCGTGATGGCGTTCGTCTGCGCCGACTGCATCAGCTCCTTGAAGACCTCGGTCAGCACGAAGGCGCGGTGTACGAATCCCCGGTCGGTCTTGAGTGTCGTGCCCTTGCCGCCGAGGTAGTCGTCGGCCTCCTTCGCGCAACGTTTCTGCAGAGCGGCATCCTGGCGTGCCTGCTGGATTCGCTTCCCCAATTCATCATAGGAGACATCCACGATCTCGAGCTTCCACAGTTCCCGGGCTCTCTGGGGGGCGTTTCGCCCGCCCTGGCCCCACCCGGAAGAGCCTCCCACCGCGACGATGCGCTTGCCCAGGGTGTTCTTCAGGCCGTGGAGAGCGCGCAGCCTCCAGAGCAATTCCGCCGGGTCGTCGACCACAATGTCCTGGACGTCCATGCCCGGCTGGCCGAAGTCGTCGACGGTCTTGCGCAGGAAGCGGTTGTGGGCGATTTCGTACCAGAGATAGACCGGGCCGGAACGGTGCCGCAGGAACATGAGGTTCCATTTCTGAGGCACGGCGAGCGCCTCGAGCACCTGGACGGGTCCCTCAAGGGAAGGATTTCGAGCGGAAAGTCGGCCTCGCTCCGCAGCTTGGCGAGCTCGGTCTCGATCCTTGACGCCTCATCCGCCGCCGCAGCGTCCGTCTGCACGCCGCCCCATTCACGCCAGCTGGTTGCGTTCCTTCGGGCCGGCGTGCTGTATGTCAACACGGGCTGCATCTTCAGGCTTGCAGTGGACACCACCTGCCGGTCTAGCCCGGCAGCCGGCCTGGCCGACCCTGCCTGGATGGCCGCTGAAAGCGCGCCGCCTGTGCTGAGTGCGCTGACGCCTGCCAGAAAATCGCGCCGAGTCACTCCTTCGTCACCTGACTGATTCAACCGTCCATGAGAGCAGCATCCGCACATTGAAGACTCCTTTCGTGGGCGAACCGTAGCGTTTCTATCGCCCCGAGATTAACCGAATCAACCTGGATACAATAATCATATCCGGTTGGTTCAGACAATGCTTGAATCTCGACGGCGCGCCTGCAACCGATCTGATCTATAATCGGTTCCACCCGGATCCTTCGTGCACAGGTTGCACCCAGGAACAGATAAGCGAAAGCCTGGTCGTCATGTTTGGACTGCCGGTGAGGAAGGGCGAGCGGCTCATCACCGCCCTGATGTTCGCCTACATTTTCGGGGCGTTGAGCTTTTATTACATCCTCAAGCCGTTGCGGAGCGGGCTCTTCCTCAAAGACTACCCGGCCAGCATGCTGCCCTATGCGCTGTTCCTGACCGCGGTTTGCGCCGGCACACTTGCCACCCTGATCTTCAAGCTCCACCGGCACGTATCGCTGATCAAGCTGATGACCGGGATCAACCTCGCAATCATCGCAACGCTCTTCTATTTCCGCTGGGCAATGGGCAAGGAAGTTGCGTATCTCCCATACGTCTATTATGTCTACGTGCAGATCATTTCAGTACTTTCGACGGCCCAATTCTGGCTGCTGGCCGGTTACATCTACGACAACCAGCAGTCGAAGAGAATTTTCCCTCTCCTGGGCGCCGGGGCCATTGCGGGCGCGATGGCCGGCAGTTTCATCCCCGGTTTCATGTCAGCACATCTCAACACACAATCCATGCTTCTGATCTGCATATTTGTCTGCGGCCTCCTCATACTTCTGAGCCAAGCGGCATGGGGTTTCCGCAGACCCGGTGCGGATCGCATCGAGACGCGCAAGTTCGAGGAATCGAAAGACCGCGCCGTCGATCTCTTGCGCCTGGCGTTCGGTTCCCGTCACCTCTCCCTGATGATCCTGCTGATCTTCCTGACATTGATCGCGTCCGCAATCTCAGACTGGCAGGTGGACGCAGCCTCACAGGCAGCGTACAGCCACCTGCCCAAGGCCCAGATGGAGAGTGCAATCAATCAGCTGAGGGGTCGTTTCTATTTCTTCACGAACATAATCGGCATCCTGCTGCAGGCCACGTTGAGCGGTTTCATCGTGCGCCGCTATGGTATCAGCGCCGCGATACTATTTCTCCCCGTCAGCCTTTTTCTCACGTCAATCGGGGTGTTTCTCCTTCCGACACTGTCGATGGCGGTCCTCTGCCTCGGCAGCAACTCGGTCTTTCGTTATTCGATCAACCGCGTGGGATTGGAGTTGC
>JAFNAH010000163.1 GCA_017860075.1 Acidobacteriota bacterium
AAGACGTAGGCCGTGATGCTGTCGCCGGCAAGATGCAGACGGATATCCCGGACGTTCGACTTCGCCTGCTCGACGGCTGGATCTCCATTCGGAGCGGATCGTGGCTCGGCCTCGGATGGCGCCTCGTCATACGCCGAGGGGAGCCTGGATTGCACCAGGGCGTTCAATTCTGCTTCGTCGAGTTTCAGCGTAACAGGAACACCTTTGCCCGTGGCTGACTGGAAGTCGGCTATCTTCGTCTCGGCCTTGATGTCGGCGTCCGGCGAAGCCTCAATGACGGGAGCTGGGGAGTTGCGCAGGATCAGAGCGATTGTCACGAGCGAGCCGGCGAGCGCGAACCAGCGCAGGACCCGATACGCTCGTCGCAAGGGGCCGGGCCGTTTCACCGCGACGAGCCGTTGGGCAGGACTCACGGGGCGGGCCCCGGCACGGTAGCGATCGAAGATCAAGCCGCAGCCCATACATTCCAGCCGATCCGCCTCCTGCCGGAATCCGCACTTCGGACAGGCTGTAGTGCCGGGATCGGGCTCGCAGTCCACGACGTTCACTCCGGTGACCTCCGGTCGGTCTGTTGATCGGCAGCCGCGTCGCGGAGCGTTAGGATGGAACCTTGTTGGACCGGGCCGCAACAGCAAGAAAAACCGCGCGCGGCGATCTCCGCCGCGGCGCACGAATCATCGCCCGGTTGACAGCGGTTTTCGGGCCGGAATAAAATTCTCCTCTTTTGTGCCGGATCGTGAATTCGAGGGAACCCGATGCCTTTTCTAAAAGCGCTTTTTGGTGGCAGGAAACAGCAGGAACCATTTGACCCGAATCCGGGCTTTATTGACGTCATGCCCGCCCGGCCATACCGGGTACTTCATGCCCAGTGGGAAATCAACCACAATCGGCTCTGGGACGAGGCCTGGTACGTGAGCCCCGAGAGCGGTGCGAAAGAGAAGGCCTGGACCCGCTCTGTCGAATTCGTTGGCAGGATTTACCGCCCCGGCCCCGGGTCATCCTAGGGTGCGGTCGCCAGGCTCCAGCGGTGTTTGGCCGTTTCGACAGCAGGATGGGGAGGCGGGTGCATCCCTTGCGTCAACGCACTACCTTCGCAAATTCATAGAAGAATCCTGTGATCTCCGCCATGGCCCTGATCCTGCCTCTTCCCTGCGTCTCCTTCTGAGCAGGATGCGTGTGTGTCAGGTAGGGAGTCACCAGCACGTGCACGGGCGCATTGATGAACCGTCTTGCCAGGCGCAGGCTTTCCTCAGGCGGGATCAGGTCGTCGTAGGCACCATGGACGAGAAAGACCGGGCAGCGGATCGCAGCCGCTGCGGGTTCCGGGGAGATCCCTCTGTAGAGAACAGCCGCCATGTGCTCCTCTATGGCTGCGGTAAGTTCGCGGTCTGACTGGTCCTCCGGCATGAGCGCGAGCCGGAGCCACCGCTGCGCGATCGGGCTCAGGTCTGGCGGGGCCGGAGGCGCCGGTTTCAGGGAGAGAAGATCCGTCAACGCCCTTTCCAGATACTCCCGCTCCTCCTGGCGGGGCACCAGGGCGAGCGCGCCCAGCATCACGATCCACCTGGCGTAGTAACGGGTCGGATAATATCCGGGGCTCATCGTAACCGGACCGGCTGCAAACCAACCCCGGCTGCAACGCAGGGGGTCGTCGTAGGCCCCGATACCGAAGATGAACGAGACGCGGTCTCGGATTTCCGGGCGCGCGGCGGCCAGTATGGCGAGGGTCGCGGAAAACGATATCCCGGAAAGGCCCGAGATGCGGACCCGGCTGCCGCCGTCGAGAGTCGGCACCTGGCGGAACCAGAAGGCGATCTGATCCACGGTCTGAGGTGACATCCGGAAGGTGCGCAGCAACCTGATGTCCGGCGTGACTACCAGAAATCCGTTCGCAGCGAGGTAACGGGACAGCGCCATGAGCCGGGGGTGGTAGCAGCCCAGTTCGCTGATGCCCGGAACCAGGACGACTGCACTTGCGGGTGTGGACCTCGCGGGCCGATAGACGACGGCCTGCTCCTCACCGGTTCCGCTGGCGCGGCCGACTCTCGCTTGAACGACGTCCAGAGCCTCACCCGTCTTCCCATCGGCGACGCTCTTGATGGCGACGAGCAGCCGGCCCGCAAGAATCAGGTTGCCCGCCGGCTTGTAGATTGCAGCCGCCGTGCACAGCACCACGGCCAGGATCAGCCACCTGCGCTTCAGGCGTGGGCGTGCATTCTGGGATGGTTCGGCCCGCACTGCTGCCTTTCTTCCGGCTTTCCCGCCGGGATAGTCACGCACTCTACTGCCCTGGAGACCGGCGACCGACTCCGCGAAAAAGCAGCCGTCTGATCAGGTCCTCGCCCTGGTTGCCTCGGGATTCAGAGTAGCGCGCTGCTTCCTGAGCAGAGACACGTTGGCCAGGTGAGGCCCGCATACGGCGTAATGCCCGACTTCAACCGGGGCGTTTGGCTCCTTTCGGCTGCGCACGCAGTCGACGAAATTTTCAACGTGCGGTTCCGTTGGGATGCCTCCCTTGTATTCCATCACCGGTTCCGGCGACTGCCCGGTCTTGGGCCATGGTTCGGAATAGATGCGGTACCCGCGGTCGTCGAGGACCATGGTCCCTTTTCGCCCTTGAAGGATGATCGTCCATCCGTCCATGTAGGAATTGCCGTAAGTCAGGGTCCAGGTCGCGACGAACTTCGGGTATTGAAACACCGCGCAGAAGGTGTCGGGAACCTCGGCCCCGATCAGGTTATAGGTGGCTCCGTAGCATTCCGCGGCGAGCGGAGGCTTGCCGTCGTTTGCGAACCACTGGATGACATCCATCAGATGCGTCCCCTGGTCCGTGCAGTGACCGCCCGAGTAGTCCCAGAAATTACGCCAGACTCGCCAGCGCACCGGGTCCATAGGCCGCTTGTGCTTGCACGGGGCCTGAAAACGGTCCCAGTCCAGCTTCCCCTTCAGCTCCACGCTCTTGGGAAGTGGGGGCTGGTTCCAGAACCATTGCGCCCGGGCCAGCACTATGTCGCCCAGCGTTCCGTCGTCAACTGCCTTTTTGGCAGCCTGAACTGCAGGGGAGCTGCGGCGCTGCATCCCGACCTGAACGATCTGCTTTGTCGCGCGCGCCGCCTTCACCATCCTGGCCCCCTGCTCGATCGAATGCGAAAAGGGCTTCTCGAGGTATATGTCCTTCCCGGCGCTGAGCGCATCGAGAAGCATAGGCCCGTGCCAATGGTCGGGCGTGGCGATCAGGACTGCCTGGATGTCCTTGTTGTCGAGCACCTCATGGTAGTCGACGGCGCCCTTGCAGTTGTCGCAGGAAGTCCTCTGGGTCTCGCCGATGTTGGGTTCATAGACGTCGCAGACAGCGGCGAACTCGATCCCCGGAACCTTCTGGAACGATCGCATGACCCCCCGGCCGCGCCCGCCCGCACCTATCAGCGCCATGACAATGCGGTCGTTGGCGCCCTGCACTCGAGACCATGAGCGCGCGGTCATCACACTCAGTCCGGCAGCGCCGGCGCCGGCCAGGAATTCCCTCCGATTCAGTGAGTTCTTGGACATTGCGTTATCTCCTCGTTGAGATCTGCTCACAACCTGATGCGATAACTGAACGACAGGCTTCGACCGGCGGCATCGAGCCCCCAACTGATTCCCCGGTAATTCCTGTCACCGATGTTTGTGAAGGCGAACAGCAAATCCTGGTTTTCGCCGAGTCGGATTCCCGCCCGCAGATCGAATGCGACATATCCCGGAACTGCAAGGAAAAGAGGCGCAGATTCGACCCCGGGCCCCAGGACGCGATTCTGAACCTGTGACAAAGTCTCTCCGGTAACGAGAAGCACGTCATCCGAATTCCCGTGTATGCCATCGGGCCCCGGCCCCACGAGGCCGCGCACGGTGGCCCCGTTGTAGAAAAACCTGCGAATGGACGCGCGCGAGCGTGCGGCTCCCGTCCTCCGATCCTCCAGGTCAAGGCTCGACAGCCGTTCCTGCCGGGAGGCGGCGTGGACTGACGGTTCGAGCCAGACCCTCCCGTTCCGGCGCTGGTACCGTATCTTGAAGTAACCGTCGGGCGCCGGCGTACCTCCCTCGATATCGGGCGGAAGGCCCGTGCGCGTGTTACGCGCGCGGAGGCAGGTCAGGATCGTACCGAGCACCAGATCATCGCGAACGCTCCAGTCCATGGTTTGTTCGATGCCATAGATCTGTGCCTCACCATAGTTGGTGCGCACCAGGACCGGGTTGGTCGCCGCCGGCACGTATACCACCCCGGTCGGTCCCTGTGCGATCACCGGCTGGCCGCCCAGGTTGGTGCCGACGGCACCCGGCGGCAGGATGAGGGACTGCTTTTCGATGGTGTTGTGTATCCGGTTGGTGAACAGGGCGACGTCGGCATCGAAGCGCCTGTTCCAGAAGCGCAGGCCTGCTTCATAGCTCATGCTCGACTCGGGCTTGAGCTGCTCCACAGGCACGCCGGTCGACACCGCGTTGCTCCCGGCACTCGACCCCACGGTCCCTCCCAGCCCCGCAACGTCCGGGGCGGCTACTTCGTATCCTGACCCCGTAAGACCGTAGGTGCCAAGGTCCGTCATGTTGGGGGCGCGGAAACCGCGGCTGACGTTACCGAACACGCTGAGGCCGTCCCTCACCGTCCAGATGCTCCCGACACGAAATGTCGTATCCCATGCGGTCATGGAATCGTCGGGCCAGAGCGGCTTGCCGTCGACAATCGGACTGTCGGCTGCCAGCGCCTGGTACCAAGCACCGCTCACGCGCGCGCTACCCGTTATGCCAAGCCGTCCCGGGATGACGTCCACCGCGTCCTGAAGGTAGACGCCGCCGCTGCGATAGCCCGCGTGGTCGGGAATTCGCCCCCGCCGGACGACCGAGATGCGGTCGGCGGGGCCCACCGCGAATGACGGCGTTCTGATCCCCTCGAAGTAGAATTCCCCTCCGGCAGAAAGACTGTGGTGTCGCCACAGACGGTTGGCTGCCAGGACCTGCAACCCCTGGGCCTTGGTGCGTTCATATTCGTGCTGAATCGGTGCCAGTGGATTGCCGTTCCCTCCCTGGTTCACCCGTTCTTCCCTCTGGATATTGAACGAGTAGGTCGCGCTGAACTGATCCAGCCATCCCAGGCCGGCCTTCTCGTACCTGAAATAGGCGAGGTCAAGCATCAGGTTGCGCAGGTCGGCCACCAGGTTGCCGTCTCCTCCCAGCAGCTGGTCGTACCGTTTGCCTCCGTCCTGCTGGCCGCGAATGTAGTACCCGGTCAGGTACGAGGTGGGCGTGACCGCCCACCCGATCCTGACCGCCCCTCCATATTGCGTGAATGCGGTGTCCGGCAACCTGTCGCTGATCAGGACATCCGATTCCAGCCCCAGGAAACGTGTGATTGCACAGTGAGAGTCCGTCCCTTTCCCTGTGCGAAGCGTCGACACGCGCCTGCCGGCCATGTTGACCTGGAATGCGAAGCGATCCGCGGCGAGACTTGCCGCCAGGTTCGACCCGGAGGCCAGATCCGCGCTATTGAAGTAAGTCTCGAGCACCCCTCCGGCGCGGTGCTGCTTGCCTGCCTGGAAGGGAGGCTGCGACAGTAGTTGAACGCTTCCGCCGAGCGCGTCGCTGCCGTATTGCGCGCTGTTCGGCCCGCGCAGGACTTCGATCGATTCCACTGCGGAAGGGTCGGT
>JAFNAH010000620.1 GCA_017860075.1 Acidobacteriota bacterium
GGCTACCTCACCGTGTCAACGTCACTCTCTGAGCCTCAGACCGGACGCGCAGAACCTTGCGACCCGCGTCCCACTCCATCTTTCCACCCTGAAGAGACTTTGGCTGCCATGCACCCAATTTGAACTCCTCAGTCGATGAGGGGTCGAACTTGGTGTAGGTGATGCTGTCGTCCCCGTACTTGATGGACTGCAGAACCGAAGTCGTCCGCAACAGGTGGTTCTGATCATCGGGAGCTAGTTCAGGCACCGACGCCATCGCGCGCAGATAGTGGCGCACGTAATCTCCGTATCCATCCGTCAGCCAGTTGTCATCACGGATATAGCGGTTCTTCCCGTCCGTATCCACCGTGTACGTCGCCCAGTTCAGGCGGCGGATAGCCTCCTCTTTGAGGCTCCAGTCGCCCGTCCTTTCGCAATAGAGAAGTTCAACGGATGCGTGTCGCGAGGTGTGGCTGTTTCCGGGCACCCTGTATGCTGTCTGCTCGTCGATCGGGACGACTCCCCATTGCGAGTATTCTTTGTTGGCGAAGGTGCGGAAGCTCCAGTCGAGGGCGGATTTGGCCTGCTGGCGCCAGCCGGCATCCCATTCCGGATGGTCCAAAATGTAAGCGGCCAGCGTGTCGGCGTTGATCTCCGTGTCGGACCAGGCGGAGGTCGGAATGTCCTCGAAAAACGGCCCCCACTTGTTGGTCTTGAGGGGATAGGCCTTGAGCCACGCGGTCACGATATCCGAAGCACGCTGGTAAGCCGCAGCCCGGCCCTGCCTGAGAGCATTCAGATCCGCGAAAAGCCGGAGTGCACCCGTATAGTTTGAAGTGTACGTGGCAGCGTAGGTCTTCCCGCCCTTTGTCTCCTTGTGGATTTGCCCGGTCGCGGCATGAACGCGATAGGGCCAGGGCGAATCCTCGCTGTCACCCGTCTTGACCTTGACCGCAAGCGTGTCCGCGATTCCCACCGCAGCGTCGAGGTACCTGCGCGACCCCGTCATTTTGAAGAGCACGATGAGTTCAGCCCCGAAACTAGCCGCCTTGTCGGGCTGCAGGAACCCCTTGCCGGCGCGCATATCGCCGTCGTACTGACCCGAGTGCAGGTCGGTGTTGTATGGATAGGGCAGGTTTGGCCAGAGCAGGTCCGGCCCGGACATGCCGTGGGCGAGCCAGTAGTCGGCCATGAAGACCATGTTCTGCTTTACGGCCGGGTCGCCGAGATAACCGTAAAGCAGGTTCCAGGACGACAGTGCCATCGGTATCTGGTCGCCGCCCAATCCTCGCTCGTCATCGACTTCAGGCTTCCATACCTGGTGCTGCAGGTAATACGGCACGCCGTTGGGGCAATTGCGCATCTGGAGCCAGAAATCGAAAACCCGGCGCACCACGTGATCGTAAGCCTCGGAGGGGCCGCTGCCATACCAGGGCACGATCCTCCCGGCAGCGTCAATCTTCACCTCGTGGTACCCGATCCTGCCCTTCTCAGCCTGACCGCTGGCGACGGGGACTTCCCCGAGAGCCGAAAGGGCTAAGAAGATGCCGGCAACGGCGGCGGCCCTGCACGCACGGAAGCACTTTCTCTGATTCATTTTATCCCTCCTCAGAATCCTGCAGACAGCGGCGATGGGTCAGCCAATTTCCAGGCGCAGGCTCCCCAACGGCCGGATCATGAGCTCGTGGCATGATTTCTCACCGAAGACCCTCCTCATGGCGGATCCATAATCAGCCGTGAGATCCGCGGGCACGAAGGCCTGGATCGTGCCTGCGAAACCACCACCGTGCACCCACCACATGCTTCAGGAACATCCCGAAGTCCCTTTTTTCGAGCGCACCCACCTGTTCGACCACGCGACGATCGTCATTGTAGAAATGCAGGGCGCGCAGGATCGCGCGGTCGTTCTTCAGCCGTTCCCGCAGGAAAGGAAGTTCGGCAAGCAGGTGTTCCCTGGAAAACTGTCGCAGCACGCTGCCGCCGAGAGCGCGTGCTACGGCTTTCATCTCCTGCTCAACCGCGGCGTAATCGTCGTTGAGGTCTGCGTGGCTGCCGCCTGTGTCCACGATCATCAACGTATAACCGCTCGCGGAGAAGTCGTAATCCACCTTGCGGACTACCGGCCTGGCAGAGTCCTTGAAGTCGATGGTCACGAAGCCGCCGATCTGGCACGTGGTCTGGTCCATGAGGCCGCAGGGTTTGCCGAAAAAGTTGTTCTCCGAGAACTGGCCTATCTGGGCGATCTCAATGTCGGGAATAGCACCCGCGTTATACAGGTGGTTGAGAATCGTAGCTACCATGACCTCATAGGCCGCAGAAGAACTCAAGCCGGAGCCCTTCATGACCCTCGAGGACATGCAGGCATTGAAGCCGCCCACCTGGTAGCCCAACTGGCGGAAACGGGCACAGACACCGCGGGTCAGCGCGATCGAGGTGTATTTCTCGGATTCCCCGGGCTCCAGATCCCCGATCTCCACGGTCTGCCGCGAGTACCCCTCCGATTCGATGGTAATCGTCGGGGACACGGCGGGGGCGGCGACGGCGGCGACGTCCAGGTCAACCGCCGCGGCCAGGACTCTGCCCGCGTTGTGGTCGGTGTGATTTCCCCCCACCTCGGTTCTTCCAGGCGTGCTGTAGAATGCAATGTCACGGGCCTCGGGAAAGGTGGATGTGAATGTATCCAGAAGCTCCAGGTAGCGTGCAGTCTGCGCCTCGATAACCCCTGACTTCGCACCATACAGCACCTGAAACAGCGACCCCGTCTTCCCGCTTCCCAGGGCTGCCTTCAATTCCGTCGCACTCGGCATTGTGGTCTCCCGCGTAGGAGCACGAGTATACCCCATAGGATCGCGGGATCGTGCGA
>JAFNAH010000621.1 GCA_017860075.1 Acidobacteriota bacterium
CTCGAGGGCTATGCCGTCCGCACCGGGCGCGATTGCCCGCAGGCCCTCCTGATGCAGAATCATGGCCTGATCGTCTGCGCGGACACCCCCGGGGAGATTCGTGAGAATACCGACCGCATCGTGGCGTCCATCCGCACCCGTGTCGGCTGTTTTGACGACGCAGATGCGTTTGGCCCCGTCCGGCGCCTCGACCCGGAGCGGGCACGCCGTGAGGTAACCACGCTTGGTCCGCTGCTTCGCGGGCTGCTCGCTGATGGCGAGCCTCTCAAGATCGTCGCTTTCGACGACTCGCCAACGGTCATGGCTTACGTCGGCAGCGAAGCGGGGCGCCAGGTTGCCGCCCAGGGACCGCTGACACCGGACCAGATCGTCTACTGCTATTCGTTCCCGATGTGGTTTGAACCGAAGGAAGAAGAGGGTGCGCAGTCTCTCGTCGGCCGGCTCTCCGCATCCATCAGGGAGCATGAGACCGCCACCGGATCACCTCCGCTGGTAATCCTGGTCGAAGGGCTGGGGATGTTCACGGTCGGCAGCAACTTCGCCGCGGCCGAGACGGTGCGCCAGAGCTACACCGACGCGATCAGGATCGCGGGCGGCGCCAGGCGCCTGGGTGGCGCCCGGGCCCTGTCCACCCGGGACAGGCAATTCATCGAGTTCTGGGAGGTCGAAGCTTACCGCCGCAAGATCGCAGCCGGGAGCGCGGCCACGGGCCGCATGCAGGACAAAGTCGCCGTTGTGACCGGGGCGGCGCAAGGGTTCGGCAGGGAGATCGCCGAGGCACTCGCCGCAGCGGGCGCGCATGTGGTCCTCGCCGATATCAACCTCGACGCGGCTCTGAAGGTTGCGGATGGATTGATCTCGCTCCGCGGGCCCGGCCGGGCGTCTGCGGTCGGGGTTGACGTGACCGAGGGACGTTCGGTCGCGGAAGCGCTCTACGGCGTGGTGAGGCTCTATGGCGGCCTGGATCTGCTCGTCTCCAACGCCGGCGTCTTGCGCGCCGGCAGCGTGAAGACGCAGGCCGTGAGCGAGTTCGACCTGGTGACCAACGTGAACTACAAGGGCTATTTCGTCTGCGTTCAGAACGCAGCGCCGATCATGGCCCTCCAGAGGCGCGCAAGACCCGGCTACTGGAGCGACATAATCCAGATCAACTCGAAGTCAGGCCTCGTCGGATCGAACCGCAACAGCGCCTACGCAGGCAGCAAGTTCGGAAGCATCGGCCTGACACAGTCCTTCGCCCTGGAACTGATCGAGGATGGAATCAAGGTCAACGCCATCTGCCCCGGCAACTATTTCGAGGGGCCACTCTGGTCGGATCCTGAGACAGGGCTTTTCGTTCAGTACCTGAGGACCGGGAAAGTGCCCGGGGCAAAGACGATTGCGGACGTCAGACGTGCGTATGAAGCCAAGGTTCCGATGGGCCGGGGATGCGCGACAGCCGACATAATGAAGGCGGTCTTCTATCTCGTCGAACAAAAGTACGAGACCGGACAGGCGATCCAGCTTGTCGGCCCGGGTGAGTTGAGGCTGGTCGACACGAAAGAGGTTCCGGCTCCAGGGCCGCGCCAGGTTCTGGCACGTGTCGAAGCGGTCGGCCTCTGCTTTTCGGATCTCAAGCTGTTAAAGCAGTTC
This sequence comes from Acidobacteriota bacterium, assembly GCA_017860075.1. Taxonomy (GTDB): domain Bacteria; phylum Acidobacteriota; class UBA6911; order UBA6911; family UBA6911; genus JACADW01. The sequence continues at coordinate 1,633 of JAFNAH010000621.1, forward strand.
TCGCAGCATGCGCGCAAGGGTGAGATCCTGGAAGGCCTTCCGAGGGAAGTCCTCGACGAAATCCCCAGCTACGTTCCGGGCAACCGGCCGACGGTGCCTGGTCACGAAGTGGTATGTCGGATCGTCGCTGTGGGTGACCGGGTCCGACATCACAGCCTCGGTGAAAGGTGCCTGGTTCAGACGGATTACCGCACTCTCCGCACGGCCAATTCCAACGCCGCCTTCGGATACAACTTCGAGGGCGGTCTCCAGGAGTACGTCCTGATGGATGAGAGGGTGATCATCGACCCTCTGAGCGGCGAGCGTTTCCTGATCCCGGTGAGCGAAGACCTCAGCGCCTCGGCCGTGGCGCTCGTCGAGCCGTGGGCGTGCGTGGAGGATTCCTACGCCAATCCGGAACGGCGGGGGATTAAACCCGGCGGGCGCCTGCTGGTGGTCTTCGACAAAGCGGATGGGATCGATGGGTTGAAGGCGGCCATCGAAGCGGACCGGCCCGGTCTGGCTGTCCTCGTGCGGGCGAGCGGCGCAGATCTCTCCGCGCTGCGCCGGCTTGGCATTCGTGCGGACTCCGCCCATGACACGTCCTCCCTGCCGGCAGAGTCGTTTGACGACATCATCTACTTCGGCGCCGAAGCGCGCGTCATCGAGACGCTGAACGACAAACTCGCCCCGGGTGGAATCGCGAATATCGTCACCGGCGGCCGCCGCATCGGTGAACCGGTATCAGTCGGAATCGGCCGTGTCCACTACGGGATGACGCGCTGGACCGGGACCACGGGGAAATATGCGATCGAGGCCTATCGCTCGATTCCCCGCTCCGGAGAGATCAGGCCGGGAGAGAGGATCGCGATCGTCGGAGCAGGCGGGCCGATGGGACAGATGCACGTGATTCGAAACATCTGCCAGGGCATACCGGATGTATCGATCGCAGGCACCGACGTCGACGACTCACGCCTCCACGCGCTCGCAATCAAGGCCGCGCCGCTGGCCAGGTCAAACCGCGTGCAGGTGGAGCTCATCAACACAACCAGGCAAGGGTTGTCCGGCAGGTTCAGCTACTATGCATTGCTGGCTCCGATCGGGAAGCTCGTCGCGGACGCGATCGCCAGCAGCCGCGAGGGCTGCCTCATCAACGTCTTCGCGGGCATTCCGGCTCCCACGCGCGAGACGCTGGATTTGGACACCTACATCGCAAATCGCTGCTTCATGTTCGGCACGAGCGGTTCCGTCATTCGGGATATGAAGATTGTCCTGGAGAAAGTCGAGCGCGGGCAACTGGACACCAACAGCTCGGTAGATGCGGTCTCGGGCATGGCCGGTGCGCGGGAGGGTCTGGCGGCGGTGGAGGACCGAAGACTTGCCGGAAAGATCATCGTCTATCCGACGCTTCGTGAGCTGGGGTTGACGCCCCTG
>JAFNAH010000164.1 GCA_017860075.1 Acidobacteriota bacterium
TGCTCTATGCGCTCATCGATGATGCTTCGTACCGCCTTCAGCATCTCGACTCGGGCGTTGCGCACGTGATTCCAGGTCTCGTCCGACCCGATTCCGAACATCGCTGTCAGGTGAGCGCCAAGTTCCCTGCAGATACAGGTTTCATGTTGCGTCTGACTTCCGGTCGCTTTGTCTTCCATGGTACCGCAACTCCTTCCGGAGGCCGAGAGGTCAGGCTACGGCTTTCCCCGGATCATATCTTACCCTTTGAGAAGTACGTCTTTCATCTCCACGGTCAGAATCTTGTTCTCGAGCCTTGCATGTACCGGCTGCATGGACGCCATCGAGGTGGGAAGGCCGATATGGCGGCGCACACTGCCTACCTCGACGACGAGTTCATCGTCCTTCTTGAAAAGCCCGATCTCGCCCTTGGTCGCGAACGGGAGCTGCAACCGGATCGAGTAGCCGCCATCCTGCTTCGCAAAGGAATAGGGACGCTCTTCGCGCACGATCGCAGCCGGATTCTCACCTTCCCTGTACAGAGCCTCGGCCAGCTCTTCCAGCCGTTGCCGCCCCATGACCTCATGTGTGAAGAGCGGCGTTTCCCTCACGGGGACGGGGGCGAAGTACTCGTGAATCTCGTCCAGGATCTTCCTCTGCGACTGGCGCCATTCCGCGAAGAAGGGATCGCTCACCTCCGCCGGCAGGACACGGTTCACTATCACCGTGTCTACGGTCAGGCCGTGGAGAGAGAAATAAACAAAGGCCCGCTGCGTCTCCCGCAGCACCATCTTCTCCGGGTTCGTCACGAGGCGGACACTCGTCGTTTGCGGATCCTCGAGCAACTGGTCCACGCCTTCCAGGCGTTCGAAGAGTCGCTGGATATTGGCAAAATAGGTGTCTGTGGGGAGCTCGATAGGGGCCACGCGGTTGGCGATCGGCCTCACGGCCTTCAGCAGGCTGCGTTGGAACGAGAATATGTGTTTCATGTACCAATCGAGCGTGGTGGGCATGCTCACGAACCGCATCGATTCGGCTGTCGGCGCACAGTCCAGGACGATTACGTCAAATCGCTCCTCTCGCCGGAACTGGTTGACGTACATCATCGCGCTGAGTTCTTCCATGCCCGGGAGAATGGCGAGTTCCTCAGCTTCGACCTCGCTTATCCCTGTCGTCCGCAGGACCGAAATCACGTAGGCGGAGATCTCCTGCCAGTGCCGCCTGATTTCCCTCTGGATATTGACCTCGTGGATCCACAGCTTTTCGCCGACGGGATAGGGGTCCGCGGTCTGAGCGCCGAACAGGTCGATGTCGAGATCGAACGCATCCGCAAGGCTGTGGGCCGGGTCGACACTCATCACCAGCGTCCGGTAGCCCATCCGCGACAGCTTGACCCCTGTCGCCGCAGCGAGGCTGCTCTTTCCGACACCTCCCTTACCGCTGAACAGCAGCATCCTCATATCGACATGACCCCGCAACGCGCACCGGGCACACCCGCATCAATAAGCATAGGCGATGGTGGACCGGTCTTCAATAAACAGATGCACAGGGCACGCGCACCTGTGCTTTTGCGTTTAAGAGCCATCAGCCTTCAGCACTCAGCACTCAACGAAACCTGATGGCTGATTGCTGATGGCTGTCGTGGGTCATTTTCTCTTCCCTGCGATACGACCATTGATGCACACTATTCTGCAACGCCGGATACGGGAGACTGCCCATGGATGCTTCACGGCGCGAGTTCCTTAAGCAGTCGCTGGCCGCAGCGACACCTCTGGCTCTCAGTGCACCGAGGGGGAACATGGCATCAGGAAACACGTTGCCGGGCATGCCCGCCAAATCTTCCAGTTTCGAGCCGGCCTACCTCAAGTCCGAGCGCGAAGGTCGACTCGCAACCGTAGAAAAGCAGCTGTGGGAGATTTTCAGAGCTTGTCGCCTCTGCCCGCGGGCTTGCGGGGCGAACCGGCTCAAGGGAGAGACCGGGTTCTGCAGCTCCACGTCGCGACTCAAGGTCTATTCCTGCGGTCCGCATTTCGGGGAGGAGAAACCCCTGGTCGGCCGCGGGGGCTCAGGAACGATCTTTTTCTCCAACTGCAACCTGCTCTGCTGCTTCTGCCAGAACTGGGAGATCAATCACCGTGGCGACGGCAGTTACATAACCCACGAAGAACTCGCGGAGATGATGATCGGCCTTGAGCGTCGCGGTTGCCACAATATCAACTTTGTGACCCCGACTCACGTGGTACCGCACCTCGTCAGGTCGCTGCGCATCGCCGTTCGAAAGGGTTTCCGTCTTCCCCTGGTGTACAACAACGGGGGCTATGACAGCCCGGACGTGATCCGGATGCTGGATGGGATCTTCGACATCTATTTGCCCGACTTCAAGTACCAGGACGGAACCTTGGCCGCCAAGTACTCCAGCGGTGCCGCCGACTACCCGCAGTTCGCGGCGGCGACGATCAAGGAGATGCACAGGCAGGTGGGAGAACTTGCGGTCGACGCGCGAGGCGTGGCCCGGCGCGGGTTGATCATCCGGCACCTGGTGATGCCCGGCAACATCGCAGGCACTGACCGTTTCGTGCGCTGGGTGGCCGGTGAGTTGACTCCGACGACCCGGGTCAACCTGATGGCCCAGTATCGCCCGGAGCACAAGGCCTTCACGTACTCCGAAATCTCCAGGCGCATCACCGCAGAGGAGTGGCATCAGGCGCTTCTCTGGGCAAAGGAAGCAGGCCTGAAGAACCTCGACCTTTAGTGCCGGTGCGGCAGTGAGCGAATCTCCGGAGGAGGGATCAAGCAGGCGGAGCTGCCGGGCGCCCGGCCCGGCAGCTCGGTTTTCGAGGGAACTTGCGAAACCCGCGGGACTTCGCAGCCCTATTCCGCGATCACTTCGATGCCGTTGATCTCGGGATTCTGCTCGAGGGCGATGAACTTGACCTCGAGCGTGCCGTTGGTGACCTCGACTCCCTTGAACTCCTTGATGAGCGCCTTCTGGACGCCGGCGGCCTCTTTCTGCACGTTGAAGTCCTTGAGAGCCGGCTTGCCCTGGATGTTGACGTTGAACACGCGGGGGCCGTCCGTATCGATATTCTCGTAGGTCTCGGCGAAGTGCAGGCGAACGGTGTACTTCCCGTTCGGAACCTCGGCGACGAACGAGCTCAGGTTGTAGCGCTCGGTCTGGTAGATCTTGGGATCGTTTGTCCCCTGGATCTTCATGGTGTTGCCGCGATCAATCGTGTCACCGTCGACGAAGCCGTACTTGCCGCCCTTCTTGTACAGCTTGTCGGGCTGCCACGCATCGCCGGCCTTGTCCGTGTAGACGGCTGTGTCACCCGCGTTGACCCGGAGGACGAACTTACCCTGGGCAACAAGGTACCCGGAGAGTGCCACTGCCACCAGCGATGCCACCAGGGCCAGAACAAAATAATGCCGTTTCATGTTGTCAAGTCTCCTTTTTCTCGTGTTTACTATGAGCAGTCATATTTTGCCGGTGCTCATCACCGCAATCAAGGGATTTGCATCCCGAGTGCGGAATGGTTAATTCGGCCGCTGCCCCGGCAATCTGCCGGGCCGCAGCTGAGGTTTCCTGCGTGAGATCGATATCCACAGAGATAGAGAGGGTGGATCCGCAATCGAAGTTTCAGGTAAATCGTTTCATCGAGATTCCCTTTCGTCTCTACGCCGGTCATCCGCAATGGGTCCCCCCTCTGAGAAGCGAGGTCGCGAAGTCCTTCGATCGCAGGCGCCATCCTTTCTATGAGAGCTCCGACGCCGCGTTCTTCATCGCCGTGCGCGGCGGTCGGGACGTCGGCAGGGTGGCCGCCCTCGAGAACAGGCCCTTCAACGAACACCACGGCACCAGGCATGCCAACTTCTACTTCTTCGACTGCGAAGACGACCCTGACGCGGCGGCTGCCCTCCTGGACTGTGTCTCCGAATGGGCGAGGACCCGGGGGCTGGATACCCTTGTCGGTCCGAAGGGATTGTCGGCGCTCGATGGATTCGGCGTGCTCGTGGAGGGATTCGAGCATCGTCAGATGATGACGATGACGAACTACAACTACCCCTACGTTTCGCGCCTGCTGGAAGGTCTCGGGTTTGTGAAGGAGATCGATTTCGTTTCGTCGCTCCTGTGCAAGCACTCATTCCGGATGTCGGAGCGGCTCATTCGCGTTGCTGCGAGGGCCGAGCAGCGAGGCTTCCTGAAGATCAAGCGTTTCGCCACCAAGCGGGAACTGGTCAAGTGGGCCCCGAGGATCGGTACCGCCTATAACCGGGCGTTTGTCCGCAACTGGGAATACCATCCGCTGAGTCAACACGAGATCGACTACATACTCGGCAATTTTCTCCTCGTTGCCGATCCGCGGCTGATCAGGCTCATTTTGCGCGGAGACGATGTAGTCGGGTTCATGCTGGCGTTCCCCGATCTCTCGGCGGCCCTCCAGCAGGCGCATGGACGCCTTACCCCACTCTCACTGCTCCGTCTCCTCAGGGAAAAGAGGCGAACCAGGTGGGTGTGCATGAACGGGGCAGGCATCCTCCCGGAGTTTCACGGCTACGGCGGCAACGCCATGTTGTACGCCGAAATCGTGCGGACACTCCTGCAGGCCGGATATGAGCATGCCGATCTGCCTCAGGTTGCCGATACTGCCGTCCAAATGCGGCGCGATCTCGAAGAGCTTGGTGCGCGTCCGTACAAGGTGCACCGGGTCTACAGGCGCGGGGTTTAGCAGGAACTCGCACGGCCCCACAAGCATGCGATCGGGATCGGTATCGGAATCGGGGTCGCACTCGGTATCGCTATCGACCCGGAGTCAGCGCCGATCGCGAGATCCGTTGGCCGGCCATCTGGAATGCCGATGCCGACTGCGACCCCGATTCCGACACCGAGGATCCCTGGCGCCTGGACCGCTGCTTCAAGACTGTTCCCGGCCCGTATAGATAGAAAGCACCGCGGCGCCCTGGATTCTGCCTGCCCGGAGGCGATCCAGCGCTTCATTGGCCCGCTCCAGCGTGAAGACCTGGACTTCAGTCCTCACCGGGATCCGCGGCGCGATGCGCA
>JAFNAH010000165.1 GCA_017860075.1 Acidobacteriota bacterium
AGGGTCCGTTTGGAGCTACTCGAGCTCAATCACGGCCATGCCGAAAATACCCACCTCGTCAGCGGTGAAGCTGATCAGACGTGGCGACTCCTTCCGGAAAGCAACGGGCCTCAGCGTCGTCAGGTTTCCGCAGTAGAGTACGCTCCGGACTTTCATGCCCGCCGGGACCAGTGCCTCGATTTTCAGGTTCCTGGCGGGTGTGATGGTCCCATCCAATGTGACATCATAGTTGACCAGGTGGACGAGCATCCTGCCCCGGTCCTGCGATATCATCGAGGTGATCTCCACATACGGCGCCTTGCCCGCAATGCGGGTCAGGCGACCGGGAAGCAATCGCCGGGTTTCGTCAGCGACACTCTCGAGGGTTTGTCTGAGGGCCGGATCGATCCGGTTGCGCGTGTAACCTTCGGGAATATCCGCGAACAGATCTGCCATGGTGGGCCCGAAGGTTGTGTATTCACCCTTTGCCTTCATCGGGATCAGGAAGCGCGAGGAGGGAATCACGAGCGGCATGAAACGTACCTGTCCCGCTCCTGCTTTCCTGAGGCTCGGCTGCTTCGGATAGCCAGACTGGCCCAGGATGTCTGCCAGCGGAACGGGGCTCTGCGGGAGATTGAACTCGCTCTTAACTCCGCATGCCCCCAGTATCAGGAGGTTCCCGCCTCCCTCAACGTATCGGATGAGGCTTTTCTGCTTTTCCTGGCTCAGCAGCGGCAGGTAGGGTAGCACGATCAAATCGTACTTTCGCAGATCGCCTCCGAGGAGATCATCCTCGACGAGCATCACGTGGGAGACGCCTCGATCTGCGAGCACGCGCGACATGCTGAAGGCGAAACTCAATTCATCCGCCAGGTACTGGTTCAATGAGGCCAGTACGGCCACGTTGCTGTGCAGCTGACACGTCAACAGCCTTTCCTCGTTGCCGGCGAGGAAAGTGTAGATCTGCGTCGCTCCGGGCGGCGTCTCGCGTTTCTCCCGGAAGACGGTATGGTTGGCCTCGGCCTCGGCGATGTTGATCTGGGCCATGGCGTTCAGGCACTTCTCGGTCGGGTTGGGAAATACCGGGGGCGTGATCTCGGTGGCATACACGATCGCCGGCTTGCCGTGATTGGCGGCTGCCAGGAACTTGAGCGCAGGGCTGTTGGTGATCTTCACCCCTTCTTCAGTCTTCCTCGGGGCGCTGTCCAGGAACTCCTGGATTTCCGAATATGTGAAGTCCTCGCAGCCGTCGCGACCCAGCATCTCCATGTTGCCGGCCGCATCGTACGCGACCGGTCCATAGCCGAAACCGCCGAAGACGTTCCCGGAGACCATGAAGTTCGGGTTGTATTTCCGGGCTATCGTGCGCAGATGCCTGTGGTATTCCGCAACCGTGAAACCGCGGAAGGTGATCCATTCCATCCAGAACTTCTCTCCCCGCTTCCCGGGCGGTTTGACGGAGGCGTAGTCGGCCGCTCCATACTTAGCGCTCGCCACCTCCCTGGGGAGGTGCTTCTCAAGGTATGCGATGAAGTTCTGCCTGCAGTACTTGCAGTAACAGGTTTCTCCGGCGATCTGGGTCCAGTCGATATAGGTCCCGTCGATACCGCTCTCGGCCTGGGCTCGTATGCGGCCTTCCATCATCCGGACGTAGTATGGATTATTCGGGCAACCCCAGGTCTCGAATCCCTTGCCGGTCTCTTTACCGTAAGGCGCATAGCGGTAGTGCGGGAAGGTGCCGTCGGCACGGACCATAATCCAGGTAGTGGGATCCTCCGGGGGGCGTGGGCCGATGTAATCCACATAGTCGTTCCAGCGCTCGTTGTAGAACTTCACCAGCTCGATCTGTTCTTTCCGGGGCATGTCCTTGTTGGATCCGGACTCGCCGGCGAGAGAACTCGACATGTAGCGCAGGACGACATACCCCTTCTCATGGAATCCACGATTGAAGGCCTTTGCCTTCTCCATGCCCGCATCGAATTCACTCCGGCTGACCGATTCGAAATTCGGTGCACCGCTGCCGAACGTGACTGTGAACCGATTCTGTTGCAGGAAATCAAGGTTGGACCTGTGCCCGAGCCGCCAGTGGCCCCAATCGGTGACGGGTTTCCATTCGTCCGGACCCGCGCCGAAAGCTACAGACAGCACAACAGGAATGATAACCAGGTGCATCCATCGTAAACGATTGCATAGCGATTTCATGGTCTTGCCTCTCCTGACCGCCGGCGATTGTCGATTCGCGCAGCGGTGCATATCTCAATCTCCGTGCTTGATCCGTTTGGACTGCGCCATTTCCATCGCGACCAGCCGGGCGATCAATATGGCAGGGAAAAGCTGCCCGACCACTGCCTCCATCGCGGCCAGTGAGCGCGCAGCCGGGTGGACAGCATTGATATCCCCGTATCCGACACTAGTCAACGTGACGAAGCTATAGTACGTCAGCTCGGAGGTGAGGTACCCTGCGCCAGCCCCGCCCATCTGAAACGCTCCCGGTTTCAGCATTTCAATCAGCATGTAGGCCCTGGACCACGCCAGACCGAGAAGAAGGTAGATCACGATCGCGCCCTGAATGCGGTACAGTGTGATCGGGCCCTTCTGGAATACCTTCGCAGCTACAACGCCGGCCATGAGGAGAAACGCGGTGAGCGTGAGAAGAGCATCGCCCTTCTGGTACAGGGCCCCTGTCGAGATGTATTTGGCCCAGTGCAGCGGCAGTCCGATAAAGGCGATCGCGGCAATGATGATGGTCATTGTCTTGCGTCTGGATACCGCCCAGATGCCTGATACCAGGACCAGAGAAGACGACACGTCCAGGAACCACCTTCGGGCCCCGAGCTCCTGGGCCGGCAGGACCACGAAGATTAGCGCCGCGAGGACGAACAGTAACACCGAGAGACTCCACTCGCTTTCCCAGAAAAGGACCAGCCCTCGGAACCTCGCTACTCTCATTTGACTACCCCCCTGGGACCTTTCAACACTGCAATGATTTGGCGAAACCTGTGAGATGTCCGCGGCGGGAGATGCCCGACGCACGGCCCTGCTCTTATTCCTCGGATTGTATCCCGGAGTCGCGCGTTCCCCGCGCCGCCTCGCACGGATCCTGTTTCCAGTACTTCCGGGACAGCTTAAACGCGGGGGAGACAGAGCGCAAGAACATGACGCATCCCCGCCGTCCCGGCAGCTGGAGAGACAACTCCGAACGGCGGCGCGCTCCCGCGTGTTGCATCGAAGATATGTTGGATCCGGGAGGGGAAAGCTGGTATCCTTACTGATTACTCCAGTGCCATTGCTGCGATCATACACGAATCCATATTTTGAATTCTGATGCGATCTTTGACGAGCGGCTGGGAGGCTGCCATGTCGGCACGGGTACTCCTGTCCGCACGCACCATTCAACCAGGGAGAACGAGATGAAACGCACTATCACCGCCGCGGCGACTCTTGCGGCGATTTTCGTGTTTGCATGGCTTGCCGTGGCTCAGTCGCAGCCCGGCTCGGCCCAGGAGACACCGGCATCCGAAGTTGTAAGCAAGTCCACGACGGCGATCGGCTATATCGTCGGAGGGGGATCAACCGGAGTGAAATTCAAAGGCACCGAGTTGATGCCTGGCGCCACCGGGGAGGCCAAGGTGGAAGCCAAGAAGGGATACACGGAGATCGAGGTCGAGTTCAAAGGTCTCGCGAAACCGGGAAAGTTCGGGACTGAGTTCCTGACCTACGTTCTGTGGGCCGTCTCACCCGATGGCCGCACCAGCAACCTGGGTGAGATCCTCATCGACAACAACGGGAACGGCAAGATCAATGTCAGCACGCAGATGTCGGTCTTCTCGATGCTTGTCACCGCCGAGCCCTATTTCGCGGTCCGCATACCGAGTGAATTGCTGGTTCTCGAAAATGAGGCCGGGAAGAACATCAAGGGAAAGATCTTCGTGGTCAACGACTACAAGCTGATGAGACGTGCCCAGTACCAGAAACGGGCAAATCCGCTTGCGCTGACGCTCGACCTCAAGAAGATACCGCTGGAAATGTACGAAGCCAGGAATGCGGTCGAGATCGCAAAATCCAACGGGGCCGAGAAGTACGCCCCGGAAATCCTGACCAAAGCGACTTCCAGCCTGCAGATGGCCGAAAACTCGCTTTCCAGGAAGGCAGACAAGAAACAGATAATCTCGACGGCGCGGCAAACCATTCAGTTTTCCGAGGACGCGCGCGCTCTGGCCGTACAGCGTCAAAATGAGGAGCGCATAGCTCAGGAGCGCGAGGCAGCCGCGGCCAAGGCGAAGGCCGAGGCGGAAGCCAAGGCGGCCGCGGAAGCCGCAGCGGCCAAGCAGAGAGCCGACGCAGAGGCCGCGCGCCAGGCTGAGCTGGCTGCGGCGAAGGAAGCTCAGCTGAAAGCAGAAGCTGCGGCCAAAGAAGCGCAGATGAAAGCAGAAGCAGACGCTGCGGCAGTGAGGGCCAAGGCAGAAGCTGACGCTCTGAAGGCAAGGGAAGAGGCGGCGAAGGCGGAAGCAGAGCGGGCGCAGAAAGCAACCCAGGAGCTGCGCGCCAGGCTGCTGCAGCAGTTCAGCCAGGTGCTCGACACCCGGGACACAGAGCGCGGCCTGGTCGTGAACATGTCGGACGTACTGTTCGACACCGGCAAGTACACGCTGAGGCAGACGGCACGCGAGAAGCTCGCCCGGATCGCCGGAATCATACTGAACTACCCGGGCCTCAAGCTCGAAGCAGAGGGGCACACCGACAACGTCGGGTCGGCGGAACTCAACCAGAAGCTATCCGAGCAGCGAGCGTATTCGGTCCGGGACTACATGGTTTCCCAGGGGATCCCGATTTCTTCGATCGCGGCGGTCGGCAAGAGTTTCTCCATGCCAATTGCCTCCAACGATACCGCGCAGGGCCGGCAGCAGAACCGGCGCGTCGAGTTGATCGTCTCCGGCGAGGTGATCGGTACGAAGGTCGGTGCGATCGGGCAGCAGCAGTAAAGCAGGCCTCGCGCCTCGAGAGCCTGGCTTCATACGGGGCGGGTTTTCAACCCGCCCCGGCGGCTTGAAAAGCCGCC
>JAFNAH010000007.1 GCA_017860075.1 Acidobacteriota bacterium
CGGTCATGATTCCGGGTGCGGATACCGACTCTAATCCCGATTCCGAGCGCGAGATCGATGACGCTTCGAGCTCGACCACGAAGCGCCTGTGGGCGTTTCCGTAGCGGTGGAGCAGTTGATACACTCCCTGCCGAAGGTCGTCGATCCGGATCAGAAGGACCGGGACAGGCGGTCCTGTCCGCGCCGGCGGGATCTGTGGTAGAAATTCATTGATGCGAAATCCGTCCAAACCCCTCGTGACAATCGATCCCGCGCGGCGGGGGCCACGCCCCTCCTGGCTCAAGGTAAGGATGCCGTCCGGGGAGAACTACGTCCGGTTGCGGGGTTTGTTACGCCAGCACAGGCTTAATACGGTGTGTGAAGATGCCCGCTGCCCGAACATAGGGGAATGCTGGGGCGCAGGTACGGCCACCGTCATGATACTCGGGGAGGTGTGCACAAGGGCCTGCAGGTTTTGCGCGGTCAAGACCGGTCGACCGCCTGCCACTGACCTTGACGAACCGCGCCGGGTCGCGGAAGCGATCAGGGAACTCAACATCCGCTATGTGGTGATCACCTCGGTCGACCGTGACGACCTGGACGACGGCGGAGCCTCTATTTTTGCGGAAACGATACGCAGGACGCGGGCGGAAAGCGCCGCCGTCCGTATCGAAGTGCTCATACCGGATTTGCGGGGAAGCCTGCCGGCTCTCCGGCAGGTGGTGGAGGCTGCCCCCGATGTACTGGCCCACAATATCGAAACGGTTTCGCGGCTCTACCCGGTGGCAAGAGCGGGGTCCCGGTATGCCAGGTCACTCGGGCTTCTGCGCGATGCAAAGTCTTTCGGCCCCGGTATGGTGACCAAGTCCAGCCTCATGGTGGGATTGGGCGAACGCAATGAGGAGATTCGCGAATCGCTCGGTGACCTGCGTTCCTGCGGCGTGGACATAGTCACGCTGGGCCAGTACCTGCAACCAACCCGGGAGCACCTTCCGGTCGAACGGTACTATTCCCCTGAAGAATTTGCCGAACTCAGGGACTATGCCTTTTCGCTGGGATTCCGGCACGTGGAAGCGGGACCGCTTGTCCGGTCGTCCTACCATGCCGAGAAGCAGGCTGCGCTCCTGGTCTGAAGGGCTTGCCAGGATCCTGATTCCGCAAAGGTCCTGCGTGTCCACCATCGGGGCATCAAACCATCTGTTGAGCGGAACGAACCCAATCCTGTGCTATGATCTCTTGTAATAACCATATGTCGAGACACTTACTATCAGTAATCCTGTGTGCCCTCGTGATGGCGATACCCCTGTCCGCATGGGCCGGCGGGGCGCGCGTGGACATCAACGGGGCGATCGATCCGATCACGTCGGAATTCCTGATTCGCAGCATCGATAGGGCCGAGGCTGAAAAGGCCGGATTTCTCCTCATCCGCCTCAACACTCCGGGAGGCTTTGCCTCGTCGATGGAGGACATTATCTCCCGGATGCTGGCGAGCAAGGTTCCAGTCATCGTCTATGTCGCGCCGGGCGGCGCGAAGGCGGCATCAGCCGGTTTCTTCATCCTGCTCGCCGCCGACGTGGCGGTTATGGCTCCCGGAACAAACACCGGTGCCGCACATCCTCTGATGGCGATCGGTGGATTCCCGATTGACGGCGGCGAGGCCGGGAAAACTCTGACAGAGAAAGTAACGAGCAACGCCAAGGCGTTTCTGCGCAGCATCGCAAGCAAGCGGAACCGGAACATCGAAGAGGCCGAAAAGGGTGTGGTCGAGAGCAAGTCTTTCACCGATAACGAAGCCCTCGAGAAGCACCTTGTCGATTTTGTCGCGCGCGACGAGGCCGAGCTCCTGCAACGTCTTGAGGGATACAAGGTCCGGATGTTCTCGGGAGAGGAGAAGACGCTCAAGACCCTGGGAGAGCCGATCACAGACTACGAGATGACGACGCGGGAGAAGTTCCTCTCGCTGATCTCTCAGCCCAACCTGGCCCTGCTCCTGGGGGTTGGAGGGCTGATCCTGCTGTACTTCGAATTCTCCAATCCAGGGTTCGTGGCTCCGGGCGTGATCGGCGGGATATGCCTTCTGCTCTCGATCCTGGGATTCTCTTTTCTGCCCATCAACTACGTTGGCGTCCTCCTGATCCTGCTTGCGATCGGGCTCTTCATCGCCGAGGTCAAGGTCCAGGGCTTTGGGATCCTCGGGTTCGGAGGGGTCGTGTCCATGGTCATCGGTACCCTTATCCTCATAGATACGCCGGATCCTGCGGTGCGCATAGGTCTGGCCACGGCAATCGGCGTCTCACTGCCTTTCGCCGTTATATTTCTCATATTGCTGGTAGCGCTCCTGAAGTCGATGTCCCAGAAAGTAGTTACCGGGGACAAGGGAATGGTCGGGCTTGTCGGCGTCGCGGACAGCGATGTTCACAAGGGCGGGCGTGTCAGGGTCCGCGGTGAGTACTGGGCTGCCCGTTCCGATGCGCTCATAAAAGCAGGCAGCACTGTCCGGGTAGTGGGCATCGAAAACCTGACTCTCACGGTTGAGGCATTAAGCGAATAACGCGGAGGATCACTATGGAAGGAGCGAATGTACCGTTGCTGTTCGGGGTGGCGATCGTGATCCTGTACTGCTGGAGCACGATCAATATCCTGCGCGAGTACGAGCGAGGCGTGGTATTCCGCCTGGGGCGGTTGCTGCCTGAGGCCAAGGGGCCGGGACTCGTGTTTATCTGGTGGCCCGTGTACAAGATGGTCCGCGTCAGCCTCCGGACGATCACGCTGGAAGTGCCCCCGCAGGACATCATCAGCAGGGACAACGTCTCGGTGAAGGTCAACGCAATCGTCTACTTTCGAGTCATGAACGCGCCGCGGGCCATAGTGGAGGTCGAGAACTACCTTTATGCGACCTCTCAGCTTGCCCAGACGACGCTGCGGAGTGTACTTGGAGAGGTCGAACTGGATGATCTGCTCAGCCGCCGCGAAAAGCTTAACGTGAAACTCCAGGAGATCCTCGACCAGCACACGGTCGCCTGGGGGATCAAGGTCAGCCTGGTCGAGGTTAAGCAGGTTGACCTGCCTCAGGAGATGCAGCGCGCCATGGCCAAGCAGGCAGAGGCCGAGCGCGAGAAGAGGGCCAAGATCATCCATGCCGACGGCGAATTCCAGGCGGCCGCAAAGCTGGCGGAGGCCGCTTCGGTGATCGGTCGCGAGCCGATGGCTCTTCAATTGCGCTACCTTCAGACACTGACGGAGATCGGGGTCGAGAAGAACACGACGGTAGTCTTCCCGGTTCCGATCGACATCATCCGTGAATGGATGGGTCCGAGGTCCTAGTCCCGGACTCACCCCGGCCGGAGATTGGAGGGCGGCAGCATCACCGGCAGATCGCTGCTCGCCAGGGGAATCCAGCCCGAGGATGAGGCGCGCCGATCCAAACTCAAACGCTCTTGCGACAGGAGGGGCCAATGGAACGATATCCGGCTCAGCCCGGTTACGAGCTGGTTCTTGATGCCCGTCGTCTCATCATTGCGTGTGCACTCGTAATATTCGTTTGCGGGGTCTTTTTTGTTCTCGGGTTCGTCGAAGGCAAGCGCCAGATCCTCGAAGCGACGTTGACCGAACGGGGCACTCCCTCCGCAGCCGCCACCGAGCCCGCCATCCCCAGGACGGAGCAGGGGACGATCCCGTCGCCGAGTGCGGCGACGGGAACTGACGCAGCCAAACCGGCGACGGATCAACAGACCTGGTACGACAAGGTGAACGCCCCCGGGCGGCAAGCAAGACCGCAGACACAGGCAGACGCCTCGTCAAAGCCCGTCAGCGCGACCGCGGCGGCGCCGGCCCGGCCCGGCGCCGGGCCGACGGTCGCCGCGGCCAAGCCGGGAGGAGCCACATTCTACTCATGCCAGGTGGGGGCATTCCGTCAGCAGAAGGAGGCGCAGACCAAGGCCGACGAACTGAAGGGCAGGGGGTATGATCCGATGGTAGATCCGCCCGCATCGGCCGGAGGGCTATACCTCCTCAAAGTGGGGCGCTATGGCACGCGCGCGGAAGCCGTCGCGATGCAGACCCGTTTGAAGAAGGCCGGATACAACTGCTTCATCAAGACCACCCGCTGATGCCGGTGCGCGCCATTGACCTGAAGCTGCTCATGCTGCCGGCGCTCAGCGGGCTGCTTGGCTTTGCCTCGCTTCCAGCCGTGGGGCAGGCATACCTCGCCTGGATCGCACAGGTTCCCCTGATTCTTTTTGTCCTCCGTTCGCAAAGCGGTCGGCAGGCCTTCTTCGGGGGAGTTGTTGCAGGATTCGTCCAGTCTTCGCTCCTGCTAGCCTGGATCCCCGCGGTGCTGGTTCACTACGGCAACCTACCCGCCGTTCTTGCATGGTTTCTCTTCGTCCTCCTCATGATTGCGCTGGCGCTCTACCCGGGCCTTGCATGTGCGGTAACAGGCGTTTCGGTGCGGCGGGCGGGCAGGGTACTGGTGCTGTTCTTCCCCTTTGTCTGGGTGACTACGGAATTACTTCGAAGCTACACTCCGTTCGGCGGCTTCCCGTGGATGCTGGCCGGCTACTCCCAGACGGACAACCTGCGTGTCATCCAGATTTCCGACGTGACAGGGGTCTACGGGATCTCGTTCGTCATACTTTGCTGCAACGTGGGAATCGCGTGGCTGATCGACAGGGGAGCCCGGTACGCGCGCAACTACCTTCCGGCTCTTGGCGCGGCCGGCCTGCTGGCCGTGTGCCTGGCTTACGGGGATCAGTCAATTCGTCGCTGGGAAGGGTTCGCACCGCGTCATACCGCCGCTCTGCTGCAGGGTAATATTTCTGCAGACGATCCCGACAACGCCATGCGATACAAGTTCGGGAAGGGCTATTCGGTCATGGCGGCCGGGATCAAGGACCCCGGCTTGGATCTGCTGGTACTTCCCGAGTCGCCTGCTCCCATGTCCTTTCAATCCGACGCGGAGTATCGTCAACTGCTGCAGGATCTGGCGCACCGCTATCAGCTGGGCATCGTCTTCAGCAACGTAGCCTTCTCGGAGACTCCCGGCGACCAGCGCTACTTCAACAGCGCGTACTTCCTCGGCCAGGATGGAAGTCTGCGCGGCCGGTACGACAAGATCCACCTCGTTCCGTTCGGCGAATATGTGCCGCTCAAGTCGATGTTCTTCTTCATGCAGAGCATCACGCAGGAGGTGAGCGACTTCAGTCCCGGAAGCGGGTTTCTCGTCGTGGATACTCCGGTGGGCAGAATGAGCGCCATCATCTGCTTCGAAGCTGTATTCCCGGAATTGACCCGCAAGTTCGCGGCGCGCGGCAGCCAGCTCATCATCAACCTGACCAACGACGGGTGGTACGGCGACAGCGCGGCCCCTTACCAGCATCTCGCGATGGCCAGGTGGAGAGCGGTGGAAAACCGCAGGTACCTGTTGCGGGCGGCCAACTCCGGCATTTCGGCGATAGTCGACCCCTCCGGGAAGGTGTTGACCTCCACCCGCCTGCTCCACCAAGATACTTGCCTTGGCCGCTTCGACTTCATTTCCTGCCAGAGCTTCTATACCCGCCGCGGTGATTTGGCCGCCGCCCTGTGTGCTATTATTTGCTGTCTGACACTGGCCTGGTCCTGCATACGAAGCAGATTGTCAGTGGGCAGGCGAGGCCCCGGCTAGTCCGGACGCGGCGACCTTAGGGGTGGCGTGACGGTCCGGTCTGCCCGGGTACAACTATAACTGTGTTTCACGGAGCAATGTGATGTTAGACGAATTGCGCGAAAGAGTGGCGGCCGTCGAGGAAAAAGTAGGGCAGGTACGAGGTTATCTTTGATGGAGCCCGAAAGCGCGCCGGTCTCCAGAAGCTTGAACAGAAGATCGCCGAACCGGGCTTCTGGGATCGCATGGAGGAAGCTCAGGCGACACTCCAGGAACGGCATCGCCTCGAGCAGGACATAGATCTGGATGACAGGCTCGCGCGCGAGAGCGCTGATCTGCGCGCGCTGCTGGAGCTGGCGACAGAGGGGGAGGATGTTCTCGAGGACCTGAAGAAGGAAGTCGAGAGGCTCGAGACGGAAGCACAGCATACCGAGATCCGGATGCTGCTTTCCGGCGAGCATGACGGCGCGAACGCGATCGTGACCATCCACCCCGGCGCGGGCGGGACGGAGTCCCAGGACTGGGCCGAAATGCTCGTCCGCATGTATATCCGATGGTGCGAGCGGTCCGGTTATGCCACCGAGATGCTCGACTACCAGTACGGGGAGGAAGCAGGTATCAAGTCGGCGACCTTCATCGTCAAGGGTGACTTCGCCTACGGTTACCTGGCATGCGAAAGCGGAGTTCATCGCCTGGTTCGGATTTCCCCGTTCGACTCCGCCGCGCGGCGGCACACCAGTTTCGCATCCGTCTTTGTCTACCCGGAAATAGATGAAAAGATCGACATTCAGATCGACGAGAAGGATCTGCGGATAGACACCTTCTGTTCCTCCGGCCCGGGTGGGCAATCCGTCAACACCACCTACTCAGCTGTCCGCATCACCCACATTCCAACCGGCATCGTAGCCTCGTGTCAGAACGAACGTTCCCAGATCAGGAACCGGGACATGGCTCGCAAGATACTGCGCGCGAGGCTTTACGAGCTCGAGATGGAAAAGAAGCGCAAGGAACTCCAGGCCGTTGAAGATTCGAAGCTCGACATCGCCTGGGGAAGCCAGATTCGGTCTTACGTCCTCCATCCGTACCGCATGGTAAAAGACCACCGAACCAAGTACGAAACCTCCAACACGGATCGGGTTCTGGACGGGGACATAGAAGACTTCATCTACCAGTTCATGGTTTTTCGCGGCACGAAGAAACGCGTGGCCGCTGCCGGGTAGCGGATGCCAGATATGACCGAGCAGTCAGGTGGCCCGCCGGGTCTGAGGGAACAGGCTGCCTATTTCAGGCATGGCGGCCTGTCGCGGCGCGAGAGGTTGAACCGGTACCGTGTTCTGCTGTACCGGGTCTACTTTGGATTGCTGCTGTTTGTGGTCCTGGTGGGGCTTCCCGTGGTCGGCATCCCTTCCTTGCGCCACCGTCTCGCGACCCGCGTCACGATGCTGAAGGGAGCGTGGTCGGGGGCCGGCAGATCGGCGGTTCCGCCGATCTTGGCGAAGGTTGGCGAGAACACGGAAGCGTTCCCGAAGGAATACGAAATACCGCTGCAGACCTGGGGCAAAGGGCCGGGCACGTTCGAGATCGGCACGCCTGTCTTCCGAGCCGGCGGACAGGCAGGCGCCGCGCAGGAAACACCCAAGCCGCAGGCCGAGGAGGCCTCAGCGCAGGCAGAGTCGGACGCGGGCGAGGCCACCGTCACATATCAGCAGGGCGACACGGAGCGCAAAGCGTACGAGATCGTGCTGAAATCGAGCGAGTCCGTGGCAGGCCTGGTGCAGGGGAAAGATCCATCACTGCGATTCGTCAAGTGGGCGGCTGCCAGGCGGGATGAAGATACATACTGGGTCGACCTGACGTTCAAGTCGGGTTCAAACGGAGCGGAGGCTCATTATATCTGGCAGGTGACGCTTTCTTCCGGGCGTGTGACGCCACTCAGTGCCCGGGCAAGGGCGCTCGTCGAACAGTAGCGCGGCCGTCAGGCTCATGACCGCCAGCCCGCAGAGAACCCCCGCTGTCGGGATCGGAATCTGGATCGCGGTCGGTATCGGAATGCGACACCAGGACCGGCCGATATGCCCTGAGAGCGTAACTGCCTGACGGCGATACGGGGCCCGATCGGGTGCTCAGTGCAGGGTGGGTTTTTCCCGGCGACTGGCGAGGCCGGGGCTTTTGTTCCTGATCGATCGTTCCGGACAAGGAGGGTTCCCCGGAGCCGCCTCCCGGTCGGAGATTCTGCTTGCACAATTTCGGCGTCCGTTTTCTTCGCCGCGGTCTCGCGCTGCTGATAGCAGCCGTGCTCGCCTGGGTTGCGTATGACTACATACGGATCTGGCGGAGCCGCGTCGGCAGCATCAAGCAGGCTGCCAGGATCCTGGGGACGGACCTGATCCGGTCGGCCGACAGCATCGAATACTCGGAGCACGAGAACGGAAAGGTCCGCTTCAAAATTCACGCCCAGAGACTTCTCGAGACGCGTGAAGGGAAGAACCTCCTCGAGGGAATAGAGGCATTCGACTTCAACCCGGACGGGTCGCCGCGGAATTACATCCGAAGCATGCGGGCGGAGTACGATCAGGGTAACGGGCGGGCCCATTTTGCGGGCAATGTCCGGATCCAGATGGGAAAGGAAGTCGAGCTGCGTTGCGAATCGCTCTTCTACGATATGCAGAACAATGTCGGAACCACCGACGACGCGATGGAGTTGGTTACGCCGCAGGCAAAGGGGAGTGCGCGGGGCATCCGTTTCGACAACGTCAAGCGGGTCCTGCAGTTGAAGAGTGATGTCGATCTCAAAGTAACACGTGCGGTTCCGAAACCGGGCGGGGGCTCTTCCGAGGAGCAGAGTCGTGTTACCTCGAGCAGCTTATTCTATTCGGAAAAGGACCAGGTAGTCCGGTTCATGGGAGGGGCCCACCTGGAGACGCCGGACGCGACCCTCTCGGGCTCTGACATCGAGGCCAGGCTGAGCCCCGACGGGCGCCGCATCCAGTCGCTCATGTGCCGGGGGAATGCCGAATACAGGTCTCTGAAGCCGGGCGAGACGCAGGATCTGCGTGGAGACCGGATAGATTTCGACCTCAGCCCCGAGGGCAAGGCCGTCGAGCAGATACGCGTGACGGGCAGTGCGGCGTTTGCCTCCGAGTCGAAAGAGGGAGGCGTCGGGCTGCAGGGCAGGATGATATTTCTGCAGTTGAATCCGGTCGACGGCTCTCTGCGACAGATCCTCAGCAAGTCGGGTGTCCGGTTCAGCAGCAGGCAAGCCGATGCCGAAACAACGATCAGCGGCGAGGATTTCGTGGCGGAGTTTTCCCCGGGAAGCAGCTCTTTGCGGCGCCTGCTGGTGCGGGAAAAAGCGGCGCTTACCATGCGAACCGGCAAGGAGGGCGAGGGCGACGAACTCACTGCCCGTGAAATCCGCATCGAGTTTGCCGAAGGGGCCGGCCAGAGCAAGCCCCGCAACCTCCAGGCTGACGGTGCCGTGCGCTGGACTTCCACGGCGCGGAAGGCCGTTCCCGGGCGCAAGGCAGAGCCGGGAAGAATCCTCACCGCGGCGAAGCTTGAGATGGCCTACTCGGAGTCGGGCGACTCTCTCGACAGGGGAAATGCCTCGGGCGGCGTTAGTGTTTCAGTGCTGCCGGTTCCTGGATCTCAGGGCTCACCCATACGTAAGCTGGAAGCCGAACGCGTCCGCTTCGGGTTCTACCCCATCGGGAACCGGATGAAAGACCTTGACGGAGAAGGCGACGTCCACGTCACCTATCAGAGCACCAGGCCGGGCCAGGGGACATCGGCGGAAGAAGTCAGGACAACCAGCGAGAAATTGCATGCGACATTCCGCGAGAGCGACGGCCAGGCTGACAAAGTCTCCCAGTGGGGCCGCTTCACTTACCAGGACGGCTCCAGGACCGCGACATCCGGCAGGGCCGACTACGATGCAGGCAGCGAGGCCCTGGTTCTGAGGGAGTCCCCGAAAGTGACCGACCGGGACAGCACTACCACTGGAGAGGAATTGACCTACAACCTGGAAGGGAAGGAGATCATGGTTCGCGGCGACGTGCGTTCAGTTACCCGCCCGAAGTTGCAGGAGGGAACGCCGGTGCCGGCCGCAACCCAGTCTTCGGCCCCGACTATCGTGACGGCGAAAGTAATGAGGTACTGGACCGAAAAGGGAAGGGCCCGATACGAGGATGGGGCCCAGATGCTCTCCGAGCAGGGCCAGCTGCAAGCCCGGACGATCGAGATTCTCAATTCCGGGCAGGAACTCACTGCGGAGGGACAGGTAAGGCACACTATACTGCGCCGCCAGGATTCCGGTGCTGACGGGCCGCCGGCAAAACCAGGCACGTCGAAGCCGAAGGATGCCGCCGACAAGCCTCCGATCGTGATCAGGAGCGGTCACCTGCGATATGACAAGGCGGGCGGCAACATGATCCACTATTCGGGAGACGTGGTTCTCGACTCCGGCGACATCCAGATGTGGTCCGATACTCTGGATGCCATGCTGGACACGGAAGGGAAGCAGATCGAATGGGCCCGGGCGATCGGGCATCTGCGCATCCAACAGCAGGGCAGGCTGGCGCGCGGCAGCCAGGCGGACTACCTGTTTGCACCCGGCAAATTCGTAGTGCTCGGGAACCCCGCCGAAATCAGGGATCCGGTGAGGGGCAAGTCGGCGGCCCGTCGATTGACTTTCTACACCTCGGATGATAGGATCATCCTCGAAAACAGCTGAATGGTGAGGGCCGTAAAGGACTGTATTTAAATGGCTTCTGATGACGACTAGCACTCTCCAAGTCCTGGCTCTCAGTAAGGCGTACCGCGGCAGGAGAGTTGCGGATCAGGTCGATCTCGAAGTCGCTCGGGGCGAGGTTGTGGGCCTCCTCGGTCCGAACGGTGCCGGCAAGACCACAACCTTCTACATGATCGTGGGGCTGATTGCGCCGGACTCAGGCAGTGTGTGCCTGAATGGGCGCGACATCACCGCCCTGCCGATGTACCAGCGCGCCCGCGCGGGAATCAGCTACCTGCCTCAGGAACCCTCGGTTTTCCGGAAGTTGACGGTCGAAGAGAACCTGCTCAGCATTTCGGAGACGCTTGACCTCACTGCGGATGAGCAGCACGCGATCGTGACCAACCTGCTGGAGGAGTTCGGGATCGAAAAGGTCCGGCGGCAGGGGGCCTACACGCTATCCGGCGGTGAGAGGCGGCGTCTCGAGATTGCGCGCGCGCTGGTGCTCACCCCCCGATTTGTGCTTCTGGACGAACCCTTTGCAGGCATCGATCCGCTGGCCGTGGCCGACATCCAGAGGATTATCGGGCAGCTGAAATCGCGCAACATCGGGATCCTGATTACCGATCATAATGTCAGGGAGACTTTGAATATAACGGATCGCGCCTATATAATAAACGAAGGAAAAATTTTGCGCGGAGGCCGACCGCAAGAACTGACCGCTGATGAAGAGGTCAGGAAAGTATATCTGGGTGAGAACTTCCGGCTGAATTGAGTCTATGACCGTCCGCAGACAGAATTTGCGACAATCGCTGGACCTACGCCTGACCCAGAGGCTTGCCCTCACCCCGTCTCTTCTGCAGAAGATCGAGCTCCTTCAGCTAAACAGGCTGGAACTCCAGGATATGTTGAACGAGGAGTTGCTGGCAAATCCCCTGCTCGAAGAGGTGATCGAACCCGAGGCGCCCAGGGACCTGGGGCTGGAAGACGCGGCAGACGTCGAACCGCCGCCTCCTGAGAAACCGCCAGAGGGCGCGGAACGTGACTCTTTCGACGAAATCGATTTCCGATACTTCTTCGATGAGTACCTCGACACCGGATACCGCAACCGTGAGGTCGAGGAATCGGAGGACAAACCGTCATTCGAAGCCTACCTTGTCAGGCCGCCCTCACTCTCAGATCATCTGAACTGGCAGCTTGGCCTCTCTTTCGTGGAGCCGAGGATTGCCGATGTGGCCAGCGAGATCATCGGCAACCTGGACGAGGACGGCTACCTGCTCCTGAGCATGGAAGATTTGCAGAGCCTGGCCGGTTGCACGGCGGAGGAGGCCGAGACTGCGCTCCGGTTCGTCCAATCGCTGGACCCGGTCGGAGTGGGCGCGCGGGACCTGCGCGAGTGCCTGCTGCTTCAGCTGTCGGCGCTGGGGCTGCAAGACACCCTCGCATGGAAAATCGTCCAGGATCACCTGCCTCTGCTCGAATGCCACAAGTTCAAGGAGATCGCGAGCAGAACCGGATCCACCCAGGAAGAAGTCCTGAAGGCGGTCGAAGCCATCAAACGGCTCATCCCGAAGCCCGGCCAGAAATACAATCCTGAAAAGGCTACCTATGTGCAGCCGGAAGTAACGATCGCGAAGGTGAACGGGGAATTCATCATCATCCAGAATGACGAGGGCATGCCCCAGCTTCGCCTGAACGCCGGCTATCGCGATTTGCTCAAGGCCAACGGCGTTCCCGGCGACACCAAGGCTTTTCTCCGGGAGAAGTTCCGGTCCGCCGTCGATTTGCTGAGGAGCGTGAACCAGCGCCGCCAGACGATATACAAGGTTTGCGCCTGCATTGTGAGCCGCCAGAAAGACTTCCTCGAACTCGGATTCTCGGCGCTCCACCCGATGCTGATCAAGGACGTCGCCAGCGAACTCGGCGTTCACAGCTCCACGATAAGCCGCGTAGTAACCAACAAGTATGTCGATACGCCTCAGGGAGTCATGGAACTCCGCAAGTTCTTCACCATGGGTGTTGAGAACTCCGATGGCGAAGAGCTCTCCATCGTCCAGGTGAAGCTGAAGATCAGGAAGCTGATCGATGGTGAAGAACGGACCAAGCCGTACTCGGACAACCAGCTCGGGCAGCTGCTTCGGCGGGACAACATTTTTATCACCCGGCGAACCGTAGCCAAGTACAGGGAGCAGATGCAGATTCCCGGCTCCCGTGACCGCCGGATCGGGTATCTCTTTTGACAGAAACCGCTTTCTTGAATTCGCGGCATGAGATGCAGGTGCCGGGGCATGCCCCAGATGTCGCTAAGCTGTTCCAATTGCCGGAAGGGACCTTTCTATGAATGTGGAGATCACGGGAAGACACCTCGTCGTTACCCCCGCGCTCAGAACATACGTGCTCAGGAGACTGCGCAAGTTTTCGAAGATATTCGGGGATGATTTGAGCTGCCACGTCATCATCGATGTCTCCAAAACCCGGCACACGGCGGAGATCCTGCTCAGGTCGAAGATCCTGACCGTGACCGGCAAAGGCGAGACACCCGATATGTACTCCTCGATCCTGAGGGCGGTCGAGAA
>JAFNAH010000166.1 GCA_017860075.1 Acidobacteriota bacterium
CAGGGAACTGCCCCGTCGATACTGGTACCAGCCGGTCACCATGAGGGCCGCGGCGTAGCCCATGCCGAGCGCCATGCCGATCAGCGGGTTGACGATGCCGTTGTCGGTGATGGTCCGCAGGATCAGCGCAACCACCATCGGGAAGCAGAGGGTGGCCAGACGGGGAAAGAGAGAGGCCCGGCTCGCCCAGTGGATCACCTCGTCGGAGAGGCTGTCGGGCTCCCCGGCGGCAGGCGTGCCCGGCGGTTTCCCGGGGCGCGCCGGAACCGCCGGCGGGAGGATCGCCCCCGGGCGGGCAGCGGAGACCGCAGCCGATCGATCCTGGGCGGATGCCGTCCGTCGTCCCTCGAGATCCGCTACCCGTCGGTTCAGGCCCTCGATCTGCTCGTACAGCCGGTCGACCTTCTCCTCGATCGTCAGCTTTTGATTGCGCATGCATGAATCTCCGTGGCTCTGCCGCGGATGCCTGTGCAGGCGGAAGGAGAGCCTTCATCTATAACGCGGTTTTAATATAATATCAGCGGCGATTGCCGGGATGGCAAGCGAATTCATTCGGCGGGAATCGAAAAAGGGAGCGCCGGTGGTGCCGGTGCTCCCTACGATTGCGTCATGGTGCCCCTCAAGTTGTACTTTGCGGGGTACCCCAGGGAGCGCATTTCCTCCGGGAGTGGGGTGCCGAAGGCGGGATTTGACCGATGAGGCTCCGGCCAGCCAGGCCTGCGCCCTCCCGGCCGGCTCCCCCGCCTTGCGCGCTCCCGTGCGTCGCGCTCATCCTCGCTACTCGCTCGGCGGCGGGCTCGCGTTCAAATCCCCGTCAAGCACCATGAAATGAAATAGGGAGCCTCGGAATTCACCGAGCTCCCGTGGCATTTCATGGTGCCGAAGGCGGGATTTGAACCCGCACGGGTTTCCCCACCACCCCCTCAAGAAGCCTTACCGCTGATAAAGCACTCCAATCCTTTTACTTATCGTACAGTTACAACAGTGCCACCATGACACATTTGGTAGATTTTGTAAGGTTTTGTACCGCTTCACAAGATTTTGGACATAAATGGGACACAAGGATTGGGATGCCATAACACATATTCCGTGAACTCGCCACTTAAGGGGGGGATGTCCCGCCCTCGGTACAATCGGCGTAATTTCTACTTCGCCATCCGTCGCCACTCGTTGGTCGAACCCACATTCGGGTTGAATCCTGGTTGGTTCGAAAGAAGATATTCGCCCGAGCGATTTACCCAAACGCCGTCGTAGCCGGAGGGAAGTTGGATCGGCCGGTCCTCGTACGGGTTCCGATAGGTTTCCACCCCCCGTATGTACTCACTGTAGCTCCGGCTAATACGATCCTGCGATTCGTTCGCCTTCCGGTAAGAGTCCTCGTACATCTTCCCGATCTCCGCAGTATTCCGGGTAATGGTATCGCTAATTCTGCCTGCGTTGCGAATGCCCTGCGCCATACGATCAGTAAACAGTTTCCTGACGTAATTCAAATATCCGTACCATTCCGGACTCATACGATAGGAATTGACCGTGGTGTACATGACGGGGGTGAAACGATCGAGCTGGCCCCGGTGCGCTCGAAACGAATATGTTCTCCCCACAAACCAGTACGTCGCTATCTGCATCGGAGTATAGGCAAGGGTGATGTATACGTCCTCCTCCCACGGTTGTTCGCCTTCCTGGTATTCGTATCGCACGCGGGCGCATC
This sequence comes from Acidobacteriota bacterium, assembly GCA_017860075.1. Classification (GTDB taxonomy): domain Bacteria; phylum Acidobacteriota; class UBA6911; order UBA6911; family UBA6911; genus JACADW01. The sequence continues at coordinate 1,709 of JAFNAH010000166.1, forward strand.
GGGCGAGGGGAGGGCCGCCCTGCTCACGCGACAATTGATCAGCTAGCTTCTGTTGGTTCTCGTTAGCAACGATCTTGGAGTTTTGCAACCTGGCGAGTGCGCTGGAGAAGTAGAAGGTTCGGATGAACTCCGGCACGTCATAGATCGGCGGCCAAATGATCTGGCCCAGGTAGTTGGAGCCCTGCGGCATGGGTACAACCATCGCCGCAGGCCAGGAGAACCATTGAGCCGGAAGGAATTCGATGGCCGCGTCCGTCTGTGGATCAACGATCTTCATGAGCAGATTGGCCTGGATGGCGTGGTTGGGGTACCACTGGACGCCGCCCTCGGCTTTCCAGCCGGCCGGAATAAGAAAACTGACCGCCTCGATATTGCCGGCCAATGGATCTTTTACCGATAGGCGCGTGAATTTCATGGCGACGCCGGACGCCGTTTTCGTCGTCGAGGACTTTGTTCCTGCCTGTCCGGCGTCTCGTTGAGGCGGATTAGCAGGCCGCTTCGTTTCGCAAACACGCAACGGTGGGTTGTGCGTGCCAATAATACCGCTTGAGACCGTCTCCCAGGGGTGATCCCTTTCGTACTTTCCAGCAAATTCAAGGGTGGCTGTATTGGCCCCGGATGTAAAAAGAACCAGGCAGAGAATAAGCAGGATGGATCTGAAGAACATACGCATCATGCCCCCTTATGGTTCCTTTTCTTCAGTGATGGCAGATGGGTAGGTTCGCATGCAAATATTGCATACAGTATACCCTAATTTCCCGGGTTGTTTTCCGTTTCGTTAAGGAGTGGACTTCCTTGTACGTCGTCAGAAGGAATGGCAATTTTCAGGGCCTGAGTTAAGGTACGGTTTTCCCCCGTCCGGTCCCTGCGGTTGACGGTTGACCACCCTGCGCCGGGACAGCGTATCCCGCTTCAGCTTCTCCCGACGCGCCAGGATCGACTCCCTCCGTCCGTAGTACACATCATCCGAAGTCACGTTGCCAAGCGCTTCGTGATACCGCCGTTCGTTGTAGAAGGCGATGAACCGGCCGATCTCCTCCTCCAGTTCCTCCGGTGTTTCCCAAGTGAACAGGTTCACCTGCTCCTTGCACGAGCGGTGATACCGCTAGATCTTGCCGTTGGTTTGCGGATGGAACGGCGAGGAGAAGATATGGCCGATCCCCTTGGCTTCCAGGTAGTCGTCGAAGGGCTTCGAGATCAGCGCCGCGCCGTTGTCCGACAGAAGCTTCGCGCGGGTTTCGGCAGGAACCTGCTCCATCCCCGTCGCCTCGCACGCCAGTTCCACGACCTCGCTGAACGCGTCCGCATCCAACGCGTTCTGGAGCTTCCACGACAGGATCCTGCGGCTGTAATCGTCCAGGACCGAGATCAGGTAGTACCAGCCCCAGTTCTTCACCAGCAGGTACGTCGCGTCCGTCTGCCACATCTGGTCGGGCCGCTTCGTCTTGACGCGATATTCCGATGACCCCGGGAACCGCCGGTTATCCTTCGGCTTGATCCAGCCCGCCTGTTTGAGGAGCCGATACACCGTGGATTCGACGACGGTAAACCCACAATGGTCGACGATGTGGCAACCGATTTCCCGGCTCGACCACTCCGGGTACAGCAGGGCGACGCTCAAGATCTTCGCACGCTCCTCGGGCAGCAGCTGGTTCCAGTTCCGCTCCCGGTAGGGCTTGCGGTCGTGAAGGGATCCCCGACCCCCCGTTCGGAAACGCCTCCGCCACCGGTAATAGGTCGACGGAGAGATCTCCAGCTTCGCCAGCGCATCGGTGACCGGGACCCCCGATCCCTCGACGCTGCGCAAGATCTCCAGCTTCTCCTCGGCGCTCATGCGGACGTACCGACGACGTCCTACATGCCCAGACTTTTTTGAACTTCATCGTCTCAAGGACCGATTCCGCCAGAGCCTTCTTCCGCCTGCCGTTCTCGTCCTTGAGGGCCCGGACCTCGTCCGTCGTTGCGTTCCGCTGCGTGTCCCGCGTCAGCCCGTTCTTCCCCGCGTCTAAAAACGCCTTCGACCAGCGGTAGTACATCGTCGGGGCAATCCCCTCCCGACGACACAGTTCCGAGATCGGGATCTCGCCCCGCAACCCTTCCAGGACGATCCGGATCTTCTACTCCGCCGTGTACTTCCTGCGCGTTGCCTGCCGAATCTTCGCCACCACGTTCATTCCCATCGAAAGGCTCCTTCCCGGTTGCCTCACACGGCAACCTTCGCGGAACCCGACAGGCCTGTCAAGATCCCGGGAATCCCAACCCCGAAATCCCAAAACCGTACCGTAAAATCCGGAACCCATATTTGCCACTTCTTAAGACGGCGCACAGGCAGGGGGCTGATCCACATGCACCAGGACTCCTTCCGAACTTGGGAATCGCTGAGGATGCTGACTCAGAAGAGAGCGAGGAACCTTTCCTCGGCTGGTCGGCAATCTGTGAAGCTGTACGTGCTGGCCACCTTGGCATCCTGAAGCGTCTTGGGCCCGATCCCGTCAAAGACGATTTCGACGAGTTGTACGAACATGCGGGCTGCGAATCCATCGTCGCATACCTTCTTACGATGCAGCCACCCAGGGGTCTGACCCGAATTCTGTGGTGGCATTTCCGGTGGCTGGAGGATCGCTTCTCCTACATGGGTTCTGGCTAACAAAGCACCGGCGTGCTCGAGGCGATCCTCAAGTGCGGGGTGCGCTGGGAAGAGAAGGATCCGGGGCGGCTCGCCGACATCCGTCGCTCTGTGTCGAGGATGAACGATTATCATCTGAAAGCGATCCTGCATTACATCGAACGGCCCGAGATATGCGCCCCGGAAACTTACCATGAACTCGTCCGAACGCCAAAAATGCTAGCGCGGCTCACTTCCCTGGGCCTGTATAAGAAGCCCTTCACCGAACGGGAGAAGAGAAAGGCCGAGCGCGAGCAGCGATCGAGCGAAATAAGATCATTGCTGCAGCGTTACGATCGCAAGGTTCTCTACGAGCAGGTCTGGTCAGAGCCTGCGCTTACCGTGGCGAAGAGCTACGGAGTCTCCAGCGTGTGGCTGGGAAAGGTCTGCCGACAGCTCAACGTCCCAGTGCCACCTAGGGGATACTGGGCGCGTGTGCGGGCCGGGGGCAAGGTGAGGAAGCCACCCTTGCCGGTGCTGAAGATGAAGCCCGAATCGACCGTGAAAAAGACCGCGGTGGAGTAATAGGTAGACAAAAGATTTTCCGCGAGCCATAAACGAGCCACTCGGCCCGTTTTAAAGAAAAAAGGGACTCCGGCGTAAAGCCGAAATCCCTTTAAGTATTGCCATGGTGCCGAAGGCGGGATTTGAAC
>JAFNAH010000622.1 GCA_017860075.1 Acidobacteriota bacterium
GTGCAGCCGAAGGATCTGCTCAACCGGTGGATCGTTCCGCTCGAAAAGAGAGTGGATTACCTCACCGTGCACACGGGCATGAAATTCGAGATGCCCTTCGACCAGCTGGTGATCTTCTCGACCAATATCCCGCCCAACGAGCTCATGGATGCCGCTCAGTTGCGGCGCGTCAAGTACAAGCTCCGAATCGACCCGCCTCAGTTCAGCGAGTACGCGAAGATATTTCGCAGGGTGTGCGAGGACCACACGCTGGACATGCCTGAAGGCATCCTCAGTTACCTGCTGAACGACTTCTACCCGAAGACCGGGTCGGGTTGCGCGGCCTTTCACCCGATCTTCATCGTGGAGCACGCGCTGGCGACCTGCCGATATGAGGGCATGCGGCCGTGCCTCACGCTGGATCTGGTCAAGGATGCACTCGCGAACCTTTACATCCACGATCAGGACGGAGACCTCGGATTCCCAGCCCCGGCTGGAGTGTGAGCCGGAGCGACGCACGTGTCCTCGGCCGCTCATCACGGGGCCTGTGCGGCAGACAGCGGGTTGCGAGGGGCACCCGGGCGGAATGCAGTTCGCCGGGATTGACAATCCATCGACGCGGGCACTAGCATTGGATTTGACTGAGGCAAAGCATTTTCCGAACCGGCTGCAAAGTGAGGAATCGCATGAAGTGCCACCTTCTTCTCCCGATCGTAGCCGCTTTCCTTCTGAACGCGCAGGCCGCCGTGTCTCCGCCTGGAGAACCGGCCCGGCAGGCCGCTCAGCCGCAGGGCGGGCAACAGAAGGCCGCAGTGCCCTTTCGCTGGCTCGAGGCTTCGGACGAGACGGAGGGAGTTCGCCTCGTCACCGGCACTTTGGAAAGGCTGAAGCTCGGCAGTGAGTACGGTTCCGCTTCGGAGGCCGAGAAAGAGTCCGTTCCGATCGGGACCGATGGAACTCGCACGACCGTCAAGATCTATGACCGCGACGTCAACGGAAGCAGGCGGCTCATAGAGACTGTTGTCGAAGAAGTGAGGAATCTTCCCGGCGGCCGCACGAACGCGACGCGGACCGTTTCCCGGCGTGACGTCGACGGCCGGCTGAAGCCGATCCGCAAAGACACGCAGGAGACCGTGCCCACCGCCACGAACGCCTATCAGACCACTACGATAATCCAACTGCCGGGACCCAGCGGCTCCCTGGTGCAATCGGAACAAATCGTCCAGAAGGAGCAGGCCAAAGGGGAGAACCAGATCGAGATCGACAGGATCCACATGCTGAGGGGCGGCAGCGGGAGTTGGGAGACCAGCGACCGGCGCGTCAGCACGACGCGCAAGACCGGCGACCAGTTTTCAACAGACGAGGCTGTCTACCGGTACGACACCAACGGCAGATATCAGCTCGACCGCCAGCTGTCCAGCAAGCAGTGGCGGGACACCCGGGGCGGGGAGCAGCGGGAACTGTCGACTTACCGTTCGGACCTGAGTGGCAGGCTCAACCTGGACTCACGCACACGCATCAGCAAAGAAGCCCTGCCTGACGGAACCACGCAGACAACCCAGGTGCTGGAGCAGCAGAATCCGGCCGCCCCGTCGGATAGAATGAGGTTGGTCGAAAGAATTACAGAGTACGTGCGCCTGGCCGGAGGCGATAGGAGGGAGAGCGAGCTGTACGTGCAGACTCCCGACCCGAACGGGCAGAACCAGACTGTCTACTCGCAGCGGATAGTGGAATTCAAGTAGTACTCAGGCCGCAGGCATAGCAGCTCCGCGCCCTTGCTCTGCGCCACAACGCGCCGCGTCCACGTCGGCGAGGCTGTCTCGCAGCCTGCTATGGCACGGGCTTTCAGCCCTTCTTCGTCTGTGTCTTCAATTCCCGGGGCCTCACACCAGCCTGTTTTGTGGCGGGCCTTCCGCCCTCAATAAAGTCCTCGATACAGTCTTGCCGGTGCGGACAGCTGCCCTGGCCGGCAGCGTGTTTGCCAACATGCGGATCCGATCTTATTGTTAACGAATGGGCCACCTGGAAAGGGTTGAGAACAGAAGGATGTCAACGCGGGCAATCAGGAGCGTAATCCATGAAGGGGCGGCTAGTCCGGATCCAGGAACCGCGCGGCACGAGGCCGCGGAGTCCGAAGCCATCGATGCCTACTCCCGGGTGGTGTCGGGGGTGGCGGAGAAGGTCAGCCCTTCGGTAGTCAATATTGACGTCAGGCGCCAGGCCGGCCCATCCAGGGCCCGTGGAACGGCGGCGCCGGAGGAACGCGCCAACGGCTCGGGTTTCATTTTCACGCCTGACGGTTTCCTGCTCACGAACAGTCACGTGGTAAACGGCATGACGCGAATCGACGCCGTGCTTCCCGACGGGCGAAGATTCCGCGCCGAGCTGATCGGCGATGATCCCGACACAGACCTGGCGGTAGTACGCATTTCGGCGGATGACCTTGTTTCGGTTGCACTTGGAGACTCCGGCGGCGTGCGTGTGGGCCAGCTGGTAGTCGCGATAGGAAATCCTTACGGGTTTCAGTGTACGGTTACCGCCGGCGTTGTGAGTGCACTCGGGCGCTCGCTGCGTTCGTCATCGGGGAAGCTGATCGACGACGTCATCCAAACGGACGCAGCCCTTAATCCCGGCAATTCGGGTGGACCGTTGGTGAACTCCCGCGGAGAGGTTATCGGAGTCAACACCGCCGTCATCCTGCCGGCCCAGGGCCTCTGTTTCGCGATCGCCATCAATACTGCGAAGTTCGTGGCAAGTTGCCTTATTCGGGACGGCAAGATCCGGCGCGGCTTCATCGGCGTGGCGGGCCAGAATGTCCCTCTTCCCCGCCGTGTGACTCGATACTACAACCTGCCTCTGCAGAGCGGCATCATGGTCGTATCCTTCGAGAATGGCAGCCCGGCGCAACGCGCAGGTCTCGAGGAAGGAGATATCATCATCGCACTCGAGAATCAGCCGACGCCCGGTATTGACGAATTGCACCGCCTCCTGACGGAGAGACAGGTGGGCCGGCTGGTACCGGTTACGGTGCTGCGGCGCTTTGAGAAAAAGACTCTGGCAATCGTCCCGGAGGAATCCGGGTCGCGTCAACGGGCCGGGCGGGCCCGATGACGGACGCGCGCTCCCGGCACCTGCCAAGCAGACTTACTGTCCGGCGATCGGCTTTGAGGCGGTGCGCACGATGTTGCGCAGCATCCCGGCAAAGATGAAAGCGTGGACCGGGTAGAGGAGATACCAGTACGCGAGACCCCATAGCCCCAGGGCGTCGAACAT
>JAFNAH010000167.1 GCA_017860075.1 Acidobacteriota bacterium
AATCGGGATGTTCCAGATGTCGATCTCTTCCCTCTTGATCAGGTGCAAAAGCAGGTCGAGCGGGCCCTCGAAGGAGTCGAGCCGGATGGTAATGCCCTGCTCCGCCTGGGCTGACGCTTCCGGGTTCAGATCTTCGCTACCGTTCATGATTACCATCGACCGGATGCCTGGCTGGCGCGATGACGCCACTTGTGCCCGCCCCGGGAAATCAACCCGTCAGAGAGCGATCAAGAGAAACAGCGCCCAGTGTACCGGTATGAACACGTATCTGAAAACGCCGAGAATCATAAGGCCATAGAGCAGGATCGTACCGTAGGCTCCGACGCGCGCCAGCGCACGGGCTGAATTATACGGTAACACACCATACAGCAGCCAGTGCCCGTCCAGCGGTGGTATCGGGATCAGGTTGAACAGGGCCAGGGCCATGTTGATGATGAACAGGAAGAAGATCATTCCCAGGATCGGCGCCAGGATGCTACGCTCGTGCGGCACGCCCAGGTTCAGGGCCATGTCGAGTATCATCGAACCTGCCTGCGGGAATCCGATCTTGAGGGCGGCCAGGATTACAAACGCAGCCGCGGCCACGAGGAGGTTCGAACCCGGCCCTGCCAGCGAGACCAGCATCTGATCGCGCCGCGGGTTCCTGAGATGGACCGGATTGACAGGCACCGGTTTCGCCCAGCCGATCAGTGGCAACCGCGTGAAAAACTGCAGCAGCGGAAAAAGGACCGTTCCTATCGGATCCATGTGTGCCAGGGGATTGAGCGTCACCCTCCCCATGTACCGGGCCGTGTAGTCTCCGCAACGGTCGGCCATCCAGGCGTGCGAGGCCTCGTGCAGGCTCAGCGAAAAAAGGAGCACGGCGTACTGGATCAGGATGCTTCCAAGGTCGATGCGCTGCAGAAAATCCACGATTGATATGCTCCCGTGCCGGACAAACCATGGTGTCGTTCCCCGGCAAGCAGTCCCTTTCCGCCGGGCGTCGCCGGGACGACACTGAGCCTTCCTCGAGTCCTTCGCAAAAGATCAAAGTCTAGCGCACCGTGAGGGTCGTGGGAACACCATTTTGTCGCTGTATGTGTTCAGGCCCGGATGATAAGATTTTTCTCTCCTGGAACGGCCGTATGAATTGGGCACTGATCGTCACAATAGTCTTTTATGCGCTGGCGCTGCTGCATTCGTGTCTTGGCTTCTTCCAGAAGCGCCAGATCTTCGTCAGTCTCGCGCTCTGCATGGTCGGCGTCGGTTTCCTGTTCCACACGGTTTATCTCGTCGGTCTCGGGCTGGAGAGGCGTCATTTCCCGATCACAGACCTGCCCGAGTCGCTTTCATTCTTTGCCTGGTCGATAACCCTCACCTTCATCGCCGCACATATCCGCTACAGGTATAACGTCCTCGGGGCGTTCGTGCTCCCGCTCGTCTCGCTCCTCATGATCCTCTCCGAGGTCGCCTGGGAGGAAAATCACGCCATACCTCCGCTGCTCCGCAGCAGATGGCTGTACTTCCACGTCAGCGTGGCTTTCCTCGCGTATGCCGGCTTCTTCCTGATGTTTATCGCGGCCCTGCTGTACCTGATGCAGGAGAAAGAGCTCAAGTCCAAGCGTTTCCGGTTCCTCTATTTCCGTCTGCCTGCACTTCAGGCCTGCGACGAGTTGATGCGCAATTCCCTGTTCGTGGGGTTTGTCATGATGAGCCTGACCATAGTGACCGGCGCGTTCTGGGCTCAGCAAGCCTGGGGTCGGTTCTGGAGCTGGGACCCCAAGGAGACCGCCTCTCTCGTCACCTGGAGTATTTATCTTCTGCTGGTCCACTACCGGCTCTCGGGGGGGTGGCGGGCACGGCGGGCCGCATATGTCAGCATCGCGGGTTTTGTCTCGATGATCATCACATTCGGAGTCAATGCGGGGTTGCATGCCTACCTGTAGGCAGGCGCCTGTCTTGCCGGCAAGCGGGGCGACCGCGCCGGCGCGCAGCGCTTCAAGGAGTGCACTGAACGCCAGATGTCGGATCTCGTACTCATAGGGCTGAACCACCGGACAGCCGAGGTGGAAAGGCGCGAACGGGCGGCACTGCCTTCGGCCGACGTGCCGGGCGCCCTTACGGAACTCACGGCGCGCCCGGGTATCCAGGAAGCGCTGATCCTGTCCACCTGCAACAGGGTTGAAGTCGTTTCGCGCGTGGACGGGGCCGACCCGGCATTCGAAATCCTGGAATCGTTTCTTGCCGAGGTGAGCGGGCTGCCCCGGAACGAGCTGTCCGAAAGCCTGTACCGCTATGCCGGGAGCGAGGCGGTTGAGCATGTTTTTCGGGTCGCCTCATCCCTGGACTCGATGATCCTTGGTGAGCCGCAGATCCTCGGACAGGTCAAGTCCGCTTACAGCCTCGCGGTCGAGACCGGATCATCCGGCACCCTGCTCAACAACCTGTTTCAGGCGGCATTCCGGGTCGCGAAACGCGTCCGCACCGAGACGAGCATCGGGGAGTATTCGGTCTCGGTCAGCTCGGCGGCAGTCGAGCTGGCGCGCAAGGTCCTTGGAAATCTCAGCCGCAAGACGATCCTGATCGTGGGTGCCGGAGAGATGGGCGAGAATACCGCCCGGTACCTCGCCGACGACGGAGCGGGTTCGATCTACGTGACGAACAGGGGTGCCGAAGCCGCAGCCGGCCTGGCCTCGCGCTTCGGCGGCATCGCGGTACCGTTCGACCAGTTGCGGTACTGGCTCGCCCACGTCGACATCGTGATCGTCTCCACGGCGGCGCCAAACCTCATCATCGATCGGTCCATGGTGACATCTGCCCTGCGCACGCGCAGAAACAGGCCGATCGTGTTCATCGACATGTCGGTCCCGCGGAACGTCGACCCGGCCGTCAGCGACATCGAAAACGCCTTCTGTTATGACATCGATGATCTCGGAGCGGTGGTTGAGGCCAACCTGGAGGAGCGCCGCGGAGCGGCAGCGCTGGCCGAGAAACTCGTACGCCAGGAGTCCGAAGCTTTCTGGGCCCGGGTAAAATCGATGGACGCCGCGCCGATGGTGGTCGAGGTCAGGCGCCGCATCGAGGAGGTCTGCCATTCGGAACTCGACCGCTACCTGAAAAGGAACGGGCCCCGGGACCCGAAGGAGATGAAGGAGCTCGAGATATTGGTGTCCCGCATCGCGGGCAAGATGTCTCACCCGCTCGTAACCCAGATCAAGAGCGCCCACGAGGACCCCACCCACGAGAGGGCGCTATTGACCGTGGTTTCAAGACTTTTCAAGTCTCACAAGGATCCGGCTTAGCCGGATACGCGAGGAAGAGCCATGCTGACGATCGGCAGCCGCGGCAGCGCGCTGGCCCTGGCACAGACAGGGTGGGTCAAGGACAGGATACACGAGCGCTTTCCGGATGCCGTTGTCGCGATCAAGGTCATCAGGACCTCCGCGGACAAAGCTCCCCGGTTGTCTATCCGGTCGGCGTCCTCGGTCGGCGTTTTCGTCAAGGAACTGGAAGATGCGCTGGAACGCCGCGAGATCGACCTGGCTGTCCACAGCATGAAGGATCTGCCGAGCACCATCCCCGACTCCCTCCAGATATCAGCGATTCCGAAGCGCGAGGATCCTCGTGACGCCCTCGTGGCCGGGAGCGGGATCCGGGATCTCACCGGCATGCCCCGGGCTGCGACCATCGGCACGGGCAGCATCAGGCGCCAGTCGCAGCTTCTGGCTTTGCGGCCGGACTTCGTCGTGAAGGACATACGGGGCAACGTGGATACGAGACTGCAGAAACTCGCCGACGGGCAGTACGACGCCGTCATACTGGCCTGCGCGGGCCTGAACCGGCTCGGCCTGCAGGCGAGAATCACCTCTCCCCTGGAGTTCGGCCAGATGCTCCCCGCCCCGGGCCAGGGGGCGCTGGCACTCCAGTCCCGGAAAGGCGATCACGAGGTGTCGTCGCTTGTCGCGCCGCTGCATCATGAACCCACCGCCGCGGCGGTGCTTGCCGAACGGGCCTTCCTGAGGCAGATCGGCGGGGGGTGCAACAGCCCCGTGGCGGTTCACGCGGCCGCGGATGGAGACTACCTCAGGATAGACGGCCTGGTCGCGGCACCCGACGGGTCCCTCGTCATCCGGGACTCGATCTCCCACCTTCCGGGCTATGCCGAGGATGCTGCCGGCCTGCTGGCCGAAAGACTCCTTGAGCGAGGCGGCAGGGCCATTCTCGAAAGCGTTCGCTGAGGAAAGACATCTGCTATGTCCGATCCGCCCGTCGACGACCTGCCGCTCAGGAATCGGACGGTTGTTGTGGCGGCGAGTCCTGAAAAGTCCGAAACGCTGAAGGACGGACTCGAACGGCTCGGCGCCAGGGTGCTTCAGGCCCGGGTCAGCCTCATTCGGGCCCTCGAGGATACCGCTTCGCTCGACGCTGCGATACGGGCCCTGGCTCAATACCGTTGGATCCTGTTCACGAGCGTTCATGCCGTCCAGTTCTTCCACCAGCGGCTGAGCGACCTCGGCCTCGGGCGCCTGAGGACGGAACTGCAGGGCATCTGCGCCATCGGCCCGGCAACCGCCGCCAGGCTTGCGGAGCTGGGCTTCAGGGTCAGCCTCATCCCGGATGAGTTTGTCTCGGAAGGGGTACTTCGTGCGCTGGCCGGGGCGCATGGAGGCGCGGAATACCTGGCAGGAATCCGGATCCTCCTGCCAAGGGCGAAGGAGGGACGCGAGTTGCTGTCCCGTGAGCTCGCCGCAGCAGGCGCGCTCGTGGACGTGGTGCCCTGCTATGAGAGCGTACCGGCTCAGCCGGACGAGGGCACAAGGCGGGAGATCGCGAGCCGGTATCCGGACCTGCTGGTCTTCACCAGCCCCTCGAATGTCAGGAACTTCGTTGACGCCTGGGGCGGGATGACGGGCAGAGAGATACTGGCATCCTCCACGGTGGCCGCGCTCGGGCCGGTCACAGCAGCCGCTGTTCTTGCTTACGGCAGAAAAGCGGACATCGTGCCGGAGGCAAACACGATC
>JAFNAH010000623.1 GCA_017860075.1 Acidobacteriota bacterium
AACGACCCTGATGCATAATGCAGTGCGGGCGCTCCCGATTGCCGCACAGGGGACACACCCCTGCCCTCCCCGGAGCGACGACGTTTCTTGATGCGACGGGCAATCATGACGCAGTTAGCGGACAAGAACAGGGGATTCATCATTTCTTCTCGTGCACCGTCCCCGGACTGCACCTGTCACGCCGCCGGCCGATCCAAGCGCTCAGTGGCCGGATGGGAAAGCAGACACCCGACACCTCCAACCGCCTTCATTTCGTCATCGTGTTCCAGGATTCCGACCGGGCGGTTTTGCTGCTCCGCGATCCGGACCAATTCCTCCTTCAGATTCAGTTCCCGGAGGACACGTCCTCTGCAGGAGACACACTCGGAGGGCATCTGCTGCCCAAGCTGCACTTCCCCACAGGCCCGGCAGAGCCAGCCCGGATCCGGCGCATATGATCTCGACACGAACAGCGCGCTGGCCCTCCCCTCCTTGAGTGCCTTCAAGCTGACCAGTGTCCCTCCCACCGCAAGGCCGCTGGTGCTCATCTCCTTGTGAAGGGTTTCCGGCAGCGCCGGGGATTCAGCCTTCTCGACCCGACAGGTCTCTGTGGCGGACGACCCGACAAGGCAGCTGGAGCAGTCATGCCCCAGTTCTACCAGGGAATATATGTGAGGCCTGGCACTCACGCTCACCCGCGTCGCAAGAGCCACTCTGAATTGCAGCGGCAGGAAGAAAGCGCGCTCCCCGCCACGTGAGAAGACCGCGGCACCAAGGGATTCAGGGCGGATACCGGTCCCGATGAAGACCTCGATTCGCCCCAGCGCCTCCCAAAAAGGGACGCGCAGGCGTCGATCGAGCCCCGCGGGAGATTCTCGCTACGCCGGCTGCACATAGAACTCATACCACCAGGAGTTCATTGAGAAAATTAGAAAGTTTTCACGTGACCGGTAGGTTTTTTAAAACTATACTGGTGCCTATGGAATGGCTGAATTATCACCATCTGCTGTACTTCTGGACGGTAGCCAGAACGGGCAGCGTCACCCGGGCATCCAGGGAGTTGCTGCTCGCACCGCCGACAATCAGCACACAGATCAGCCGGCTCGAGGAGAGCCTCGGCGAGAAGCTCTTTGAGCGTGTGGGGCGCCGCCTGGTACTCACCGAAATGGGAAGGATCGTGTTCCGCTACGCGGGCGAGATCTTTTCGCTGGGCAGGGAGCTTACAGACACGCTCCGAGGCCGACCGACAGGGCACCCGCTTAAGCTGGTGATCGGCATCGCCGATATCTTCCCCAAGGGGGTCGCTTACCGCCTGATTGAACCCGCGCTGCATCTCGACCGGCCGGTGCGCGTGATCTGTCGCGAAGACCCTTCGGATCGGCTGCTCGCCCTGCTGGCCCTCCAGGAACTGGACTTGGTTCTTACCGACGCTCCGATAGCACCTGGAATGAAGATCAGGGCTTTCAGCCACCTGCTGGGGGAATCCGGCGTCACTTTCCTCGGCACGGCCAGGCTGGCCAGGGCCTACTCAGAAGGATTCCCGGATTCACTCGACGGCGCTCCCATGCTGCTCCCGACCGACAACACGGCCCTGCGGCAGGAACTGGATCGGTGGTTCGAATCTCGTCATGTGCAACCGAGGGTGGTCGGCGAGTTCGAGGATGACGCTCTCTTGACCGAATTCGGGAGAACGGGACACGGCATCTTCCCTTCGCTTTCCGTTCTGCACAAGGCCCGGCGGCACACGAAAGATTTCCACCGGGTGGGCAGCACGGATGAAGCGCGCGCCCGAGTCTACGCCCTCTCGATCGAACGAAAGCTCAAACACCCTGCCGTGGTGGCGATTTGTGAGAGCGCGCGCGGAAAACTGTTTGCCGGGCCCGAGTGGGATTCAACTGAAAAGTTCCAGGAAACGGGTGCGGTACCTCCGTCCGAGCGGAAGGCGATGGCCGTCGGCAAGGATTAGGACGTAGTCCCCGTGAGCCCAGTGCGCGAGCTCCCGGACGAAATCCAGGTTCACGATCTGGCAACGATGGATCCGGAGGAAACAATTGCGGTCCAGGCGCTGCTCCAGGTTGTTCATCGTCTCCCGATGCAGGAAAGTCTCCTTCCCGACGTGCAGGCGGACGTACTTCTCCTCTGCTTCGATCCATTCGATTTCCGCGGTCGCCAGTATCCTCAGGCGCTCGCGATCCCGCACGAGAATTCGTTGCAGGGGGCCACGTTGCGCCCGCCAATCCGCCACCAGACCTTCAACGCGGGACTGAACCGACTGCTGATGCAGCCGTTCCTCGAGCGCCCTCTCCAGAGCCTGCTCGAACGGTTTGAGCAGGTAGTCGAGCGCACGGATCTCGAACGCCTGCACCGCATATTGATCGTACGCAGTAGTGAAGATGACCTGCGGGCGGGCGGACTCCAGGGCTTCCAGCACCTCGAAGCCGGTAAGCCCCGGCATCTGGATATCCAGGAAGACGAGGTCGGGCTGCTCCGCTTCGATCCGCTGCACGGCTTCAAGGCCGTCCCCGGCTTCGCCTGCCACTTCGAAGCGGGGATCACCCTGGAGAAAAGCCCGGATCTTGCGGCGGGCCGGTGGTTCATCATCGACGATGAGGGCGCGGATCTTCATTTCGACGACGCCACGTCTCGTGTCCCGGCTGTCGCACGAATCCCGGCAGGGGGCCGCTCACGGCCGGCTGCGTGCAGCGGCAATTCAACTGTGACCAGGAGGCCCCGCGGAGCGAGGTTCTCGAGCCTCAGCCGCGCTCCGTCGCCATAGAGCACGGCCAGTCGATCGCGTATGCTGCGGAGTCCCACTCCCTCGGGCATCGCATCGTTAGCCGGCAGTCCCGGACCGTTGTCGGATACTTCCAGGCGAAGATGGTCGCTGTCACCGACAGCGCGAACCAGGATCTCCAGTTGCCGGTCCGGCTCGGGTGCGCCGTGTCGGATCGCGTTCTCTACCAGCGGCTGCAGGAGAAGCGCCGGCACCTGCGCCTCGGCAATCCCGGCATCCATGTGCCGGGTGACGCTCAGCCGCTGCCCGAATCGAGCCTCCATGATTTCGACGTAGACTCCCAAAATCTCCATCTCCTGCCTGAGTGGCACCGAGGGATGCTCCGACGTGTCCAGGAACATCCGGAGCAATGTGCTCAGGCGCATCATCATCCGGTCAGCCTTCCCTACATCCTCATACATCAGAGAGGAGATCATGTTCAGGGTGTTGAACAGAAAGTGAGGCTGGAGCTGCCCTTGGAGGGCCCTCAGGCGTGCCTCCGAAAGTTGCGCCTGGAGGGTTGAGGCGCGCAGTGCCAATTCGGCCGACTCACGTTCCCGCTCCCGTGAGGCACGGAACCTCGTGGTCGCATGTACCGTAGCAGCCACCAGGACGAATACCATGAACTGCACGTGGTACTCCATCAGATACCGGTAGAACAGCGGCCCCGGATCGTAGCGGCCGATGTCCGCTGCGGGATAGACCCACGTGCGCGCGATTGTCATGAGCGTGGTGTAGCCGGCACCGAATACGATCGAGGCGACAAGATAAACCGGCAAAGCCCACAACCAGTTACTGCGGCGAAGTGGAAGGCGGGTCATGAACAGGACGAGCAGCGGCAGCAGGAAGAAGAACGAGTACGCCGCTGTCATCTCGTTCACCAGTATCTTCCGGACCGGCTCGTTATCACCTTCGAGACGATACTGGGCGTAAAACGTGCTGAACCTGTAAAGACCGATCCCTGTGCAGAACCCGAACAGGAGCAACGCCAGGCGGAACCAATTCCAGAAGCGTGAACGGTCATCGAGGACCATGGTCCCTCAATCGGAGCAAGCGACCGGTTGCAGGGTCGCTGAAGGATCTCGTTTCTGAGCATGCAAGACTTCGGACACCATTGGCAACAGGAAATCCTCCATGCGCTCGCCGAACCGGTCCTCCTGGTTTCCCGGGTGAGGCA
>JAFNAH010000624.1 GCA_017860075.1 Acidobacteriota bacterium
GTGCGAACATCATCGGCGGCTGCTGCGGCACCACGCCGGGACACATCCGGGCCTTCGGCGCGGTACTGCACAGAGGGGTGGATCATGAATCATGAATCATCCGTTGTGGCTGACATGCCCAGGCGTCTTGTCGCCTGACCCGGGCCGGTGCCCGTCTGTCTCGTACCTGCCGACCTGCCGGATTGCATCGGGAATAAACCGATCGTTCACATGAAGCAAGCCAGCGAGGAGGCCGGCTGCACGAATCCTGAAAAAGAGGCATACCTGAATCCGGGCGGAAGCATCAAGGACCGCATAGCCCAGTTTATCGTCGAGCAGGCTGAGGCCCGCGGCAACCTGGAGCCGGGATCGACGATCCTGGAGGTTACGAGCGGCAACACCGGGGTCGCATTTTCGATGGTGGGGGCGCGCAAGGGCTGCCACATTTTTACTATGATGCCGATTCCGACCCCGATGCCGAGACCGGCTTCGACTTGCGGAAACTAGAGCCGGCCCAACAAGCGCAGGAGACCCAGCGACATCGACGGGATGTAGGTCACGAGCAGCACACCTATCGCCAGGATGATCAGGAACGGGACCACGTGACGGTAGAGTTGAGTGAGCGGCTTGCCGAACCGCGACGATGACAGGAAGAGGTTCAGGCCGACCGGGGGGAAGAGGAAGCCCAGCTCGAGGTTCGCCAGGAATATGACTCCCAGGTGGATCGGGTTGACCTCGAACGCGGTCCCCATCGGGACGATCAGCGGCGCGAGAATGACGATGGCCGCATAGATTTCCACCACGCTGCCCACCACGAGCAGGAACACGTTTAGCGCCAGCAGGAACATCGCCTGCGAATGGATGTGTGCCTGCACCCATTCGAGCATTTGATCCGGCAGCTGCGCGTCGACCAGATAGTTCGTCAGCCCCATGGCGATGCTGAGCAGGATGAGTACCGCTCCCATGAGACCCGCGGCCTTCAGGAGGACGTCCGGCAGTGTCTTGATGATGTGCAGATCGCGCGTTATGAAGCATTCGACGATGACGGCATACGCGAGGGCCGCGGCGGCCGTCTCGAGCATAGTCAGGAAACCGCTCGCGAACAGCCCGATGATGACGAACGGCAGCCCCAGTTCCCACTTGGCCTGCCAGGTCGCAATGGCGGCCTCGCGCCACGAAAAGGGCTGCCTGTTTCTCTCCACATGACGGCCCACGATGATTCCCCAGATGGCCGTCACTACTACGAGCAGCAGGCCCGGAAGCAGCCCGGCGATGTACAGCTGATCGAGCGGCACCACCTGCTCACGCGAACTCGCGACCACCGAGTAGAGAACGACGGGCAGGCTGGGAGGAAAGAGCAGGCCCAGCGAGCCTGCTGCCGTAACGAGCCCGAGCGAGAAGCTTTCGGAGTAGCCGTCTTTGCGGAGAATCGGATAAACCAGGCCGCCCAGCGCGATAATGGTCACGCCCGACCCGCCGGTGAAGGTGGTGAACAGTGCACACACTGCGGCTACCATCACCGCGATCCCTCCCGGCATCCAGCCGAAAATCGCGCGGAAGAAACGCACCAGGCGCTCGGCTGCGGCACTTTCCGCGAGCACGTATCCGGCAGCGGTAAGCAGCGGTATCGCCGGCAAGGTCGGGGACGCGATAAGGTCGTACACTCTGCGAGTGACCGCGGAAACAGGGCTTCCCTCGGTGAAAAACAGTACGGCAGCGATCCCGCCCATTGCCACGAACACGGGTGCACCAAGGAAGGCGGAAGCGGCGATCCGACGCTTTCCATGCGAATACCAGAGCCATTGCGCCCATCGCCAGGGGCATGATCGCTTCCGACACCCATTCCGGAATCCCTATCGGGAGGACCTCCGGCTCGGGGAGCGCGCGGTGGACCCGGACTATGTCGAGAGTACCCTTGGCAAGAACGGCTACCACCGCGGCGGCCACCGAGCCGCCGATCAGGCGGGAAATCCGGCGCGCCCGACCTTCGCCAAAGAACTCGGCTGTCGACAGCCTCAGGTGGCTGGCCTGGACGGCCGCGGCGAGGCCTCCGACGAAAGCCAGCCACAGAGTGAGTTGTTTGACATACTCATCCTTGCCGGGAACGTGAAAACCGCCCAGCGGCCTGCCGAAGGCGTCAATGAGAAGCAGGACCGTCGTCAGTGCCAATGTGGCCATCAGCACTGCCTGCTCGGTGCGTTTGAAAAGCGATCCCAGCAAGCCGCCGGCGCCCTCGGGAAGCGCGCTCGCCGTGTCGGTCATACGACGCTCCGCTATTTCTTCGGTCCCTGCCCTGAGTGCTGTTTCCGGGATTCGTCGCGGGCCTTCATGGCCTCGTCAAACGCCTCGGCGGGAACGAAGTCACCGCGAATCTTGGAGTAGGCGCTCTCGGCGGTCTTTCGCCACAGTTCCTTCGTCTTCACGTCCACCGGCACAACCGTCAATCCCGCGCCCCTCATTGCAGCCACGTCCGCCTCGCCGCTGCGGCGGATGTCGGCCTGCAGCTTGTCTCCTGCCTCTTGCATGGCTTTCAGCAACGCCGGCTTGACTTCTG
>JAFNAH010000168.1 GCA_017860075.1 Acidobacteriota bacterium
AGTTTTCTGCCCGCCTCGGCGATGGCAAAGAAGGACTGGAACGCCGCGGCTTCGGCGATCGGCCGTTTCCAGCCGAGCTTCATACCGTCCCGGACATCATGCGCGCCGGGATCCGGACGTCCCGGATCGGCTCCTTCGTACTTGCTCTCGTAAGGCTTCCAACCCTCGCCCGCGGCATAATAAAAGCGTGCCTGAGCGACATTGTGTACCCACCTTCCATCCCAGACGCCTGCTTCCTCTGTGCCCTCGGACTTGGTGAAGTCGCAGTGCTCCTCGACGAGGATGTTCCCCTTGCAGTTGCCGTAGATAGGGATGTTCCTGCCTTTGCGGTCGGTCATTGCGCGCACGTCGTTGAAAAAACGCATCAGGTCGCTGCTTCCGCCAATGGCCCAGTCGTAGTAGAGAGCGTCCGCCCCGGAGTCCACGGCGATCTCGGCGGCCTTCAGAACCTCTTTCCGGTAGTCGCTGTTCTTGACGTCCGTCCAGAAGGTCCGGCCGGGTGTGCGCCAGCGGGGAAATCCCAGGTCGTCCTTGGCGATCCAGTCTCTCCACTCCGGATGCAGGAGGACGCTATCCAGGGAGATGGCGTTCAACCGCACGCTGCCCGTGCCGCCGTCAAACATCACTTTGATGCCCGCCGCGTGACAGCGGTCGATGAAGTCTTTGTATCTCTTGTATTCCGCGCTTTGCAGGTCCTCCGGCGTCACCGTTTGCAGCATCGCCAGATTGATGCGCGCCTCCTTGAACATCTCAAACAACCGGTCGAGATGGTTGAAGTCGATTCCCGCGCGGTAGTATCTGACCAGTCCCCGCCGCGCCCACGGCACCAGTTCGCTCTCCCGCCTTTTGCCGGCGCCGGTGCTGCCGGCGACAAAGTCGAAATCGGCGATCGAAGGCACCGCAGCCTTCGGAAGATAGCTCAGGCCGACCACGCGGGCGGAGGACTCCTTGACCTCCTCGAGCCGGCAGTCCAGCACGTCGCAGGAGGTAGCCCCGCTTTTCGGATACGAGATCCGGTTCAGGCCGGACCGCAGGTGGTCCGGCCTCAGAGGAATGACTATCTTGGCCAAAAGGCCGGCGGGCGCCGGTGGAATCGCGTAGATATTGCCGTTTACATCGACGCTCCCCTTCCCGGCGGAGTCCAAGCCGTCCGCGAGAATCACCAACCCGGGGTTCGCGACGGCCTTGACATCGCCGATCCGGATTACGTAATTCTTCGGTCCCCCTGCTTCGCCCGGCAGGGTTATCGCGGGATAGACTTTGCCGGCGCTGTTCTGGATAGAATAGACCGGCGTCGCCAGGCACGCGACCACCGGAACAAGCATTACGAAGAAGCAGCATCTTCTGGTCATGGTTCCCTCACGAATTGATTGGGTCCGTCCCGTTTGAAACCTACACAGTCGGCTCGCCGTGCACCTCGATTTCCTCGGGCTCGACACCTTCGGGCTTCGGCTCCGGCAGCCTGCCCGTCACGTCGAGGAGACCCCAGGCCAGCGCAGTTGTGGAACTGAGCACACCCGACCAGGCGCCGATGATCCGCAGATCGAAATGTTGCGAAGCAACGCCCGCCGCCATCATCGAAAGCATCATCACGGACCAGGTGATCGACTCGATCGTCGAGAATACACGGCCGCGATAAGTATCAGGGACGTGTCGAAGCAGTTGTGTCATATTCAGCACGGAGCTGACAGCCACCGCCGAGCGTGACAGCCCGATGAACACCAGTGCCAGCCAGTATTGCCGCATCTGGCTGAACATCACGTAGGCGCCGCCATGGATGATGTAGCAGACGGCATTCGTACGCTTGTAGGCCTTGAAACTGGCGCGTTTCCCGAACCAGTGGCCGAACGCGCCGCCAATCAGCAGTCCGACGCCGGCACAACCCCAGACTTGGCCGATGCCGGCTGCGCCGCGATTGAAAACGATTTCACCGAACAGGCTGAACAGGATTTGGGCAGCCCCACCTCCGGTGGCCCAACCTATGTGGATCACTGCGATGCCGAGTATCAGAGGCGTCGCTCGCATATAGGCCAGCCCTTCGGTGTAGTCCCGCCATGGGCGGACCACCTCGGCTTCGGTGAGAGCCCGACGTTCGGCCCGGAACTCGCCTTTTGGGGCACGCAAATGTGAAATGGACCACGCCGAGAACAGGAACGAGAGCGAATTCAGGAAAAACGCCCAGTTGTAGCCAAACTGCATTACGCTGGCGCCGGCCAGCAAGGTTCCGATGGTCAGCGTTGTCCATTGCGTCGTTTGTGTCAGTGAATTCGCAGTGTGCAGTTCCTTCTTATTTGCGATCGTGGGCAAAATCGCTGCGCGGCCGCTGGTGAAGAACGGCGAGGCGAACATCAGCAGCCCGCTGAACAGGTAGAGAAGCCAGGGTGACGGGAATCGGACCGCGAGGATGAAACCGGCCGCAAGCCCCGCGCGGACCAGGTCGCTGGCGATCATGATGCGCTTGCGGTCCATCCGGTCGAGAAGCACACCCGCCAACGGCCCGGCCATTACCGCCGGCACGGCGCGGGCCAACATGATCCCGCTGACAACCAGGCCGGAATGCGTGACCGCCAGCGCCAGGCTGAACACGGCGATGTTGTTGAAATGATCACCGATCTCGCTGACCACCTGGCCCATCCAGGTGTAGCGGTAATTCCTGTTCTGGCGCAGAAGCGTGGTGAATGCCGGCATCAGCGGTTTCTTGATCCCGCGTTGGGGGGATCCTGTGCCCCCCGACAAACCCGTGCGTGACACCTGAAACTGGAACCTGACAACATGACGATCATTAAAACATGATGCGGTCAAGATCTCCAGCACGAGCACCGTTTGGCGAGGAAGGTTTTGAATACAGGGGCCAGACAGTCTTCAAATCCACCTTCGGCGGCCAGGAGGTAAGCGTGATATTGGAGCGGGACACATCTCGGGTTGGGAAGAGAATTGAATTCAGACTCCTTGCCACCTCGAAAACCTCAACCATGCAGAAAGAACCGGGCGAGGCGGGCGGAGCCGGATTCCGCTTGGTTGGAATGACCGTGGGGAAGACTGCGACGGGGGGATCGGAGTTAGTGAGCATTCTGCAGAAGGAGGCTAGGTGAGGCAGATTCTCTTAGTGCTTTTGTGCCTCACGGCGTGGAAATCGTCCCGGAGCCAAGTTGCAGTGATGAATGAGTAGGAGGCTAGTAAGGTCATCAAGTCCATGCGGGTGGACGGGCGAGTCGGAGGCTTCTGGGACACGCGGATTACGGGCACGGACATAGCTACGAGGCCTTTGTTGTCAAGTTTCCGATGGAAGCGGGAGGGGGGCTGAGTGTTGTGGGGAGCTCCGACTCCAGGGAAGTGTATCGACGCGCCGGGAGCCGCTTCTGATGCCCGGGCCCAGTGATGCTCCCGGCGCGCCACATCGCAGCAGAACCAGAGTTGATCCGGCCGCGTGTAAGCCCGAAGGTAATCAATATGCCAGTGAGGCCGGCGGGCGCGCCGCAAGTGGGGTGCGATCCGGGCACGCAGACCTCCCGGACCGAGCCCGCTGCCGACGTAAACATAGAATCCCGCCCGAAGCTGCATCCCTCCGAGTCGCCCCACCTGGACGGTCCGCCCCTTCGTGCAGCGCAGGATGAGCGCATAGGTGCCGCGTCCAGGCGAAAGGGATGGTGCGACTTCAGGATCAACCGCCGGGGTGAACGATACGCTTCGCATCTTCTCCTGGACCAGAGCCTCGCCAATCCTGCTATGGGCCAGTCCTTAGCTGGAGCAGAAACACGTGGGTTCGGAGGGGCAGGCAACTGAAGTCAGTCGACTCTGCCTGCCCCTGGCTTCTCTGCCAGAGCTTTGAGTCCGATGATGGCCTCTGCCAGCCTGGTCCGGTATGCGATGTACCTGGCCGGGTCGGTGTCGTACACGCCTGTCTCTCCCACCAGCTCTTCAATCGACAGGAGTCCCCGGGCCGCATCGATCGCGGGACTTGCCATTCCGGCTGCCCCGGCTTTCGTCAGCAGGTCGTTGAGGGTCCAGAGGTACTCGTAGTCCTCCAGCCCTTCGCGGAACGCCTCGAACCGGATGGACGAGTAAGGCCGACCACCCTCGCCGGGGTAGATCAGGTATCCGTCGCCGTTGTAGCGGCCGAACGAGTTGGCAACCCATGGGACCTTGGGCCATTTATCCCCCGTCTTCCGGCAATTAACCCCCCAGGCGTTGGGTGACCAGTATTCAAATCCGTTGACCTTGTACTTCCAGCAGATCCAGAAGGTCGCCCGCACGTCAAGCAGCGGGTATTCGATGAAGAAGTTGGGATGGTCCTCCGGGCAGCAGCAGACGGCGAGCCACACCTCCGTGCCCTTCTTCTGCAAGGCCGCCACGCCTGCCTTGTGGTATTGGGTAACATAGACGTCGAAAACGTCGGCAAAACCGGTAAGTTCCTTCACACCCTCCGGCTCGTTGAGGCACTGAATGATGCGCGCCTCGGGTGAGGCAGACTTGATGGCCCTGTCGATCTTCTTCACCTCCGGCCAGGCAGACCTCGGCGCTTCGTCGTAAACATAAACGTAAGCCTTGTCGAGCCACCCCGCCCGGCGGAGGTGGTCACTGTAAGCTCGGATCCTTTCGGTAAAGTCCTTGATGAATTCGGGGGTGTACTCCGTCTTCTTCTCGCGCTCGAGGTTGGGGGCAGTGGCCATGATGAAGCAGGTCATTCCCTTGCTGATCAGTCTCTGCAGCCTGGCATCGATGTCCCTGAAGTCATATCCGTTCCTGCCTTTGGACAGGCGCGTGGCTACTTCGCCGCCCGGCCCAAGGCGGTGCTCCAGGAGGAAATCCTCGTAGGCCCGCACCGTGTCTGTCTGCGCCGTGTTGTTCCCGCGCGTCGCCTGGTTGTCGTAAAAGGCACTGATGGCCCCCTCGCCCAGCCACGTCAGCGTTCTCAGGTGCGTCTCGTCGGTCAGTGTGAAGTCCCATACCTTACATAGTTGTCGCCCTGGAATATCTTCTCCAGCGGCGAGACGACTCTGACTCGATATCCGACGGAGCCTGCCGGCTCGACGATGGGCTTGGGCCTCCCGGGGAGGGCGGTCAGGTCGCTCGAGACCCCACCGGGTACTCTGATTTCGCCCGCCAGCGCCAGGGCCAGAGAGATCCCGGCACAAACTCGAAATACATTCATCTCAACCCCTGTTTTATTGCAGTTCCCGATCGGGCGGCAGTGGTAGTTTGCAGGGTCGACCGCAGACCAGGACCAGGCGCGATTATAGGCCGTTCGAAGCGCGCCTCGATAGCCGAATGCGCAGCACTGAGGTTTTCATTATCAGGTATCAATGAGCTGCCTGGATCAACTGTGCCGGCCTTTCAGGCATCGATTCAGGTTGTCGGGCCTAACCACACGCTTTCGCGCGTTGCCGGTTCCTGCCGGCGCTTCGCGCCTCAAGACTCTGCCCATTCGTCGAGGCACAGTCCAGTCCGCCACTTCCAGACCAGGCTGAAAGACTGGATGATCTCGATGCCTTCACGGCTTCTGTGTCACAGGCGGGGGGCTGATTGCAGGGCGAGGGCCTGCGCCTCCTGCGTCAGGCGAGATTCCAGCTGCCGACGAGGCCAAAGTTCCGCACACCTTCTGGCTTTACGCGGTGTTGCCGATTGGCTATGATCCGGGGCGTGGGATCTGAGAAGGCACACAAATCACCTGACAGGTCGGGACTAACCTATGAACATGAGAATTGATCGGCGGCAGTTTATCCGGGCGGGCGGCCTTCTGATGGCCGGCGCGGCTGTTCCATCCATGGCTGGATCTTCCCTGACACAACAAGCCGGCGGGCGCATGAGGAAAGCGGTCGGCTGGGGCATGATCGATCGCAGTCTATCGGTTGAGGACAGGTTCCGTCTGGCCAAGGACGTAGGGTTCGAGGGCGTGGAGGTCTCCAGGCATATGAAAGAGCCGGACCCGGAGCCGCAGGTCCTTGCTCGTGCCAGCGAAAAGGTGGGAATCCCGATCCACGGAGTGGTGAACGGTACCCACCCGGATCTCGACGCTGCCATTGATGACGCGGCGGTTTACGGCGCCAGCACCGTCCTGCACGTCGCGCGCACGGACCCCGAAGCCTCGTACATGGACAACTATCGCCGCTCCCAGGAATTGATTCGGGGCGCTATTCCCCAGGCTGAGAGGAAGAAAGTCAAAATCCTCGTTGAAAACGTCTGGGCCACCTTCCTGATCGAGCCGTTGACAATGGCAAGGTACGTCGACGAGATCGGCAGCCCCTGGGTCATGGCCTACTTCGACGTCGGAAACGTCATGCGCTGGGGCTATCCGCAGCACTGGATCGAAGTTCTCGGCAAGCGCATCGACAAGATCCATCTGAAGGAGTACAGCCTGAAGGTCGCCATGCGGGAGGGAATGGGCAAGGGCTTCGACTTTCCCATGGGGCAGGGTGACATCGACTGGGCCCGGGTGCGCCAGGAGCTGAAGAAAATCGGCTTCCAGAGTTGGGCCACTGCCGAAGTGCCCGGCGGCGGTCGGCCGCAGCTGGCGGACATCTCTGCCCAGATGGACCGCGTTCTCTACGCATAGC
>JAFNAH010000625.1 GCA_017860075.1 Acidobacteriota bacterium
ATCCGTACCGTCCGCGGCTGGTTGTCGGACCCGGGACTCTTCGCACCCCGCAACGACTACGGCTGGCAGATGTTGCCTGAGGCTCTTGCCGCGAGGGCCAGGGCGGAGCGTAAGTTCTGGCTGCCGCTGAGCTATGGCTCCGCCGGCTGGGCGCTCAGCATCGCCGCGACTTTGGTCATCGGCTTCGGGCTGATCTACTGGGCCGGCAGCAGGGCGGACCGCCCGGTTGCTCCGACGGCGGTGATGGCGCCTGTCGCTGCGTCCGGCAACGCCGCCTTCCTGGGCAGGATGTACGCGGCTCATGCCCGCGCTGCCACATCCGAGTACCTGGCGGCCTGCCAGGACCTGCTCGTCGACACTCTGAGGGCGGAGCGGAACTGCGACGAGCGCAAGTACGACGTCTCGGCGGAAGTGACGCGAGCCAGGGATCTTCTGCACCGCAAACGGTTGCTGGACCCGGAACTCGGTGCACCGGAGGTCGCCCGTGCCAAGGAACTATGCGACGAACTGGAGGGTTTCCTGCTGAACCTGTCCTTGTCCGAGAAGTGCGAGAGCCGCGACAAGTTGCTCCGGATGGAGCATTACGTCCGGAAGCAGCAGCTGTTGCTGCGCATTCGCGTTTTGCAGGGGGAGCTTTAGCGCGGATCTGCAGTCCGCGGAATCGCGCCGGGAGTCTGAAATGAACTGCGTGAAGTGTAAACCCGCTGTGGTGCTTGCCGCGCTGATGGCTTGCAGCCTCGTGTCCGGCCTGGCCCAATCCGCCGCGGACCAGGCACTCTTCAACGACGGCAAGATCCTGATCTTCGATAGGAAATGGCCGGAAGCGCGCGGCGTGTTCGAGCGCGTCATCCAGGAATACCCCCGCAGCCCGCTGGTGCCTCAAGCCTACTACTACATCGCCCGCTGCTTCCAGTTCCAGGGAAAGCAGGAAGAAGCCCTCAAAGCCTATGAACTCTTCCTGCAGAAGTTTCCCAATGAGCCGTTCCTTCGGGGAGAAGCGAGGAACGCGGTGGTGGAACTTGCCGCATCCCTCTTCGAGAAAGGCAACCAGGCTTACAGGAGCCAGCTCGAATCGAGTCTCAAGGATCCGAACAAGGACATCCGCTACTTCGCCGCCATACGCTGCACCCCGCTGAAGGATCGCGCGCTGACCTCAACCGTGATTCCGGTGCTGAAGGAGATCGTCGCCAGGGAGAAGGAAGAAGATCTTGTGAACCGTGCCCGCATCGCGCTTCTGCGCCTTGAGCCGGCCGAGCTTTCAAAGAAAGCAGAGGCCCCGCCGGAACCGAAGAAACGGGAGCCGAAAAGCGACTCCCGGATGTTCCACCTCGTGGTGTATCAGCAGGGAGTATCGAAGCCGGTCGTGGAACTCAATATCCCGGTAAGCCTCGCGCAGCTGGCGATCAACGCGCTGGACGAGTCCGCCAGGCAGGAGATGCGCAAGAAGGGTTTCGATGTGGACAACGTCTGGGAGGATCTCAAGCGCCTGGGTCCGACCAACATCCTCACGTTCCGGGATGAAGAGAGCACGATCAAGATCTGGATTCAGTAGGCTCGGCCTGTCAGACCGGACCCGGGGATCTGATGCGTTGCTGCAGGAGGCACTCTCAGATGAGACTGTCTCGTGATGCTATGGAGCGGGCCTTCAGCCCTTCCTTGAATCCTGGGATTGCACGCAAACCTGGGACTTCGCCCCAGGCTGGTATGAGGACGCGCTTTCAGCGCTTCCTTGAAAACGGGTTCGAGGGCCGAAGGCCTTGATTCATACCAGCCAGCCTGGCGCAACGCGCCAGGTATAGGGGTGACAATGGTCGCGAGGGCTGAAAGTCCGGATCATAGTAAGTTTTGAGACCGCGTCAACAGGCCGGACCTGCTTTCAACCGTCCCGCCGGAAGATGGGACGGGTGAGGCAGGTGGGGCCCCCGCCGCCGTTGATTCCCAACTCGGAGCCGGCGAACGTCCTCACATCGAAGCCTTCGCGGAGCAGCAAGGAGTTGGTCCTCCGGTTTTCCTCCAGCGCCAGAAGCCTGCCGCGGCCGAGTGAGAGCACGTTGCAGGCCAGGGTGTCGCGCTCGCTCTGCTCTATCTCGATCAACCTGTATTCGAGCTTATTCAGCAACTCCATCGTCTCGACCGCAAGCCAGCAAGGATCGGCGAGCGCGGTCCTTTCGTCCAGGAGGCTGATGAGCGACATCAGGTGAAGGCAGGTCTGGGGGCCTGCGCCGTGCGGAAGAGGAGCCGGGATCACATCGATACCGTAAGGCCCCAGGAGCGACGCTAGCTGGTTGATGCCTTCCGTGTTGGTGCGATAGCCGCGGCCGACCAGCAGGGTCTTCTCGCTGAGCCAGAGCACGTCGCCGGCCTCCACTGTTCCCGGCGCCCGGATTTCGCCCAGAACTGGAATCGCAGCCGCAACGTACAACGCCGCATGAGCGGCAGGTTCGTCACATCTCGACGGCTTGCCCATGCGCAGACAGATCGCTCCCAGGTCCGTGACGAGGGACGCATCGTGCGCGTAGACTGCGTCCATCGACAGGCCGGACCCTTCCAGCGACAGAACCTGGCAGCCGGCCTCCTCCAGTTGGGCAACCATCTCCCCGTGCTGGTGTCCGGCAGTCTGAAAGTCAGGGACATGCAGGAATCCGAGCTCCCGCCACGCCCCGGCCCGCTCGGTGTCAGCCCATCCGGCGGAGCGCGGCGGACAGACAGCCACGCGCCGCAGCGCGGAAACCATCGAATGCCCCCCAAATTGTCCGTTCATTTGCCTCCAGATCGGTCCGGAATTGTGCTGCCGCGCGGATGGAACCCCGTCGGACGGCTCGCTGGCCAGGGCAGCACTGTGTAATAGATCACAAGACAAGCCTTTATCAAAGAAAACATCTTTGACGTACGAATCAGTTTGGATAAAATCGCAATAGGTCAGCAATGAGAGTGACGCTTACGATTCCCTTGGCTCGCTGCCGGATACCAGGGGCGACTACTCTCCTCTGGGCCCTTGCCTTGGCAGCAGCTCCTCTCGAGGCCCAGTCACATAAGGTCCACGTAGAGCTGCACTGCAAGCTGGTCCCGCTTCCCGGCGAGTCAGGGTACAAGAGCTGGATCGTGGAGATGCAGAGTGCGGAAGGAGAGGTGCTCCGCCGCTCGATCAGTGCGTCGGGCAGCACGGTCCGTTTCAAGAAGTTGGT